>NZ_FUZD01000011.1:0-132091 GCF_900168135.1 Arthrobacter sp. 49Tsu3.1M3 | reverse complement strand
GGCGGGTTCTAGCGGTCGTTGCAACACCCAGACTTTTGGGAGTTGCAACGACCGTGGTTCGTTTAAGCCGGGATTCATCCCGGCCCGTGCGATATGGGCTAGATCAGAAGAAGGCGTTTTTCGAGGTCTTTGACCGCGTGGGGAGCACGACGGCGGCCGCCAGGGAGCTGGGTTTCAATGCCGCGACATGTGCCGGCTGGGTCCGCAAGGCCGGGCTGAAGAGCCGCGGGAAAACGGGGATCGGGCCGCACCCGGGACGGGAGGAATTCTTCCGGCTGCGCGGGGCCGGTGTCGGTCGCGGGGAGGCCGCCAAGACAGTGGGCGTGCATATCCGCACGGCGCGTGACTGGGACCGCGGAATCCGAAGGTCGAACAACCGCCGCTTTTACCCGGATGGGCGGGTGATCGATTACAAACAGGGAGTGACCACATTCCACTCGCCGGACCCGGGATCCCGGCCCTCGGCCGCGGAGAAGCCCATCGGCCCCCGCTTCCTGTCGCTGCAGGAACGGGAGCTGATCCGGGACCTGTCCGCGGCCGGTACTTCCATGAGAGCGATCGCGCAGGCGATGGGAAGGGCGCCCTCGACCATCAGCCGGGAACTGGGCCGCAACAGCGATCCCCGCTTCGGTTACCTGCCCCACGGCGCACAACGGCAAGCCGCTGCCCGCCGGGCACGTCCCAAAGCGGCCAAGCTGGTCGCCGACCCGGCCCTTCGGCAGTACGTGCAGGACAAATTGGGCCTGGAGTGGTCTCCGGAGCAGATATCGCACAGGCTGGTCACGGACTTCCCCGATGACCAGGAGATGCGCGTGAGCCACGAGACGATCTACCAGAGCCTCTACCTACAGGCCCGTGGCGGACTCAAACGCGAAATCCAGGCAGCCCTCCGCTCCGGCCGTGCCCGCCGCCGGCCCCGCCAGGAACCGGGCCAACGCCAGCCCCGGTTCACAGACCCCATGGTCATGATCTCCGAACGGCCTCCCGAAATCGAGGACCGGGCCGTGCCCGGGCATTGGGAAGGCGACCTGATCACCGGGGCGCTGAACCAGTCCGCGATCGCCACCCTGGTCGAGCGCACCACCCGGTATGTGATGCTCGTGCACCTGACCGCAGACCACGGTGCCGAGGCCGTCCGGGACGGGCTGGTCGCCGCGATGAAGGACCTTCCCGCGCACCTGCGAGGATCCCTGACCTGGGACCAGGGAGCAGAAATGGCGGCCCACAAGTCGTTCAGCCTCGCCACGGACATGGACGTCTACTTCTGCGACCCGGCCAGCCCCTGGCAGCGCGGGTCGAACGAAAACACGAACGGGCTGCTGCGCCAGTACTTTCCCAAAGGCACCGACCTGTCCGTCTACGGTCCCGAAGACCTCGAGCTGGTCGCCCAGAAACTCAACGGCCGCCCACGCAAAACGCTCGGCTGGGAAACCCCAGCCGAGCGTCTGCGTGATTTACTACTACCCACCTAACCAACAGGTGTTGCAACGACCCCTAGAAACCGCCAGGGCGGCGGGGGCCTCGTCGTACTGCGGCCGGGGCTAGGAGGCCAGGGTGGCGTCCAGGGTGATCTCGATGCCGGTCAGGGCAGCGGAGACGGGGCAGCCGGTCTTGGCTTCCTCGGCCAGCCGCTGGAAATCGTCGGCGGAAATGCCGGGGACCCGCGCGGCCAGGGTGAGGTGGCTACCGGTGATCCCGGTGCCTGGCTGGAAGGTCACGTCGGCCTTGGTGTTGATCTCCTCGGCCGTGTGGCCGGCCTGGGCCAGGGCGTTGCTGAATGCCATCGAGAAGCACGCGGAGTGCGCTGCCGCAATGAGCTCCTCGGGGCTGGTCTTGCCCTCGGCGGCCTCGGCGCGCGCCTTCCAGGTGACGTCGAAGTTGCCCAGCCCGGAGCTGTCCAGCGTGGTGTTGCCGGCGCCTGTCATCAGGTCGCCATTCCATACAGTGTGTGCGGTGCGTGTTGTAGCCATGTCCACTCCTCGACGTCGTTGTGAATCAGGGGTCCGGCTGGTGCCGGAGCCTGCCGTGATCAATCCTAGGGATTCTGTGCGGCCGCCGCACGGGGGTTCCGCTGTCAGAGGATTGTGACCCGTACAGTGTCGTCATGGAACTCACCGAAGATGCGCAGGCGCCAGGGGCGCCGTCGGCGCGTATCGCCACGATCATGGTCAACGCCGTCGACGCCGGGCGGCTGGCGCAGTTCTGGGCCGACTTGTTGGGCACGGCGGTCTCCTCGCGCTTCGAGCAGTTCGTCTGGCTGGAGCCGGCCGGCCCCGGGGCCCCGCAGTTGGCCTTCCAGCAGGTCCAGGACCCCACGGAGGGCAGGCGGCGCCTGCACCTGGACATCCATGGGCCCGACCCTGCGGCGTTGCGCGCCCGCGCCGAGTCCCTCGGTGCCGGGTTCGTGGAGGGCCATGACATCGGTGACTTCCACTGGGAGGTCATGCAGGATCCCGAGGGCAACGAATTCTGCATCGCCGGCGACTGACAGGCCGGCTTAACGGCGGCAGTTAAGCGACGGCGGCGCCGCACCCCCGGCGGGGGAGCGGCGCCGTCATGGCCGGTTCAGTCAGCCTGTTACTGCCACAGGGTGGCGATCGCACCGTTGAGCAGTGCCAGGCCGCCAACGCTGTTGGCGAGGCCCTTGCTGATCGGCTCGCCCTTTTTGTACTTGCGGCGGCCAATGAAGGCCAGGACGCCGACGATCAGGGCGATGACGAGTTTGACGCCGAGCTTGGCGTAGTTGGCGTGCATGTCCAGGGCCGGGATCAGGCCTACCAAGATGATGCCCGTGATCAGCTGCAGCATCGCACCGTCGAACTGGCGCGGGTGGACGGTGGGATTCTTCATCTGGCCGATCCAGATGCCGACAATCATGGCGGCGCCGATGATGTGCAGGAAGACCATGACGTTATAGACGATGTTCATGGCATCAGTGTAGCCAGAGTCTTCTACGCACCGTAGTAGGACCCGCCGCGGCCCCGGGAGGGAACGGCAAAAACGGCGAAGGCGGCACGGGCGCCCGGTGGTTTCCCACCGGAGCCCGCACCGCCGTGGCCGTCGGTGTGCTTTTAGACCCTAGAGTCCGAGGTCGGCTTCGAAGGCTCCTTCTTCAAGGCGTGCCTTCAGCGTCTGCAGGAAGCGTCCTGCGTCGGCGCCGTCGACCAGGCGGTGATCGTACGTCAGGGAGAGGTACATCATCGACCGGATGGCCAGCGAGTCATCACCGTTCTCGTCGGCGACCACGACGGCCCGCTTGACGATCGCGCCGGTGCCGAGGATGGCAACCTGCGGCTGGTTGATGATCGGGGTGTCGAACAGGGCGCCCACCGAACCGATGTTGGTGATGCTGAAGGTGCCGCCGGAGAGCTCGTCGGGCCCGATCTTGCCGTTGCGGGTGCGGTCGGCGACGTCGGCGATCTTGCCGGCCAGGCCTGCCAGGTTCAGGTTGCCGGCATCGGAGATGACCGGAACCAGCAGGCCCTTGTCGGTGTCCACCGCAATCGCCAGGTGCTCGGCGTTGTGGTAGGTGATCTCCTGCTTGTCCTCGTCGTAGGAGGCGTTGACCTTCGGGTGCTGCTTCAGGGCCTCGGCAACAGCCTTGGCGATGAAGGGCAGGAAGGTCAGCTTGGAGCCGTTCTGGGCCTGGAAGGAGTTCTTGGCCTTGGCGCGCAGCTTGGCGACCTTGGTCATGTCGACTTCGTGGACCTGGGTCAGCTGGGTGGAGATGTCCAGCGACTCGCGCATGCGGCGGGCGATGACCTGCCGGATGCGCGGGGCCTTCTGCACGGTGCCGCGCAGCGAGGACGCTGCGCCTGCGGATGCCGCGGCTGCCGGCGCCGATGCGGCGGGGGCTGCCGCGGGTGCGGAGGCGGCCGGTGCTGCCTTTGCCTCGGCAGCTGCCAGCACGTCCTGCTTGCGGATGCGGCCGCCGACGCCGGTGCCGGTCAGGGCAGCGATGTCGACACCCTGCTGGTTGGCCAGCTTGCGGACCAGGGGAGTGACGTAGCCGGACTCTGCCGGTGCGGCAGCTGCTGCCGCAGGCGCGGGAGCTGCCGGAGCGGCGGGAGCTGCAGCCGGGGCGGCGGGCGCTGCCGGAGCAGCCGGTGCGGGAGCTTCCTGCTTGGGAGCTTCCGGTGCTGCTGCCGGTGCGGGGGCGGCCGGGGCTTCCTGCTTGGGGGCTGCTGCTGCCGGGGCGGCGGGTGCCGGTGCGGCCGGTGCCGCGGCGCCGGAACCGATGACGGCCAGGACGGAGCCGACCTCGGCCGTCTCGTCCTCGTTGACGCGGATTTCCAGGAGGGTTCCGGCAACCGGGGACGGGATTTCGGTGTCGACCTTGTCGGTGGAAACCTCGAGCAGCGGCTCGTCGACCTCTACGGTGTCGCCGATGCTCTTCAGCCAGCGGGTAACCGTGCCTTCGGTGACGCTTTCACCCAAGGCAGGCAGCGTGACGTCGTGTCCTTCACCCGCGGGAGCAGAAACGGGAGCAGCAGCCGGTGCCTCTGCGGCGGGGGCCTCGGCGGCCGGTGCCTCTTCTGCGGCGGGTGCCTCTGCGGCGGGGGCCGGAGCCTCTTCGGCGGCTGCGGCCGGGGCGGCGTCGCCGGAGCCGATGCGGACCAGCGGGGCGCCGACTTCAGCGGTCTCGTCCTCGGCGACAAGGATTTCCTCGATCACGCCGGCGATCGGAGAGGGGATCTCGGTGTCTACTTTGTCGGTGGAGACTTCGAGCAGCGGCTCGTCCACCTCTACCCGGTCACCGACCTGCTTGAGCCAGCGGGTGACGGTTCCTTCGGTGACGCTCTCACCGAGGGCGGGCAAGTTAACGGATTCAGACATGTCGTCCCCGTTCTCCTTATTGATCTTTAGTGCGGATGATTGCTGCCTTGGTTGAGCTTAGTGCACCCGGCATTTCGGGCCGGGTGCACCAAGCACAGAGTTCTTGCGGTGGTGCAGGCGGTGCTTCTAGCCGTGGAGGGGCTTGCCCGCCAGCGCCAGATGCGCCTCGCCCAGGGATTCGTTCTGGGTGGGGTGGGCGTGGACCAGCTGGGCCACGTCCTCCGGGTAGGCTTCCCAGTTCACGATCAGCTGTGCTTCACCGATCTGCTCGCCCATGCGGGCGCCGATCATGTGGACGCCGACCACGGGGCCGTCCTTCTGGCGGACCAGCTTGACCAGGCCGGACGTACCCAGGATGGAGCTTTTGCCGTTGCCGGCCAGGTTGTATTCCTGGGTCTGGATCTGGTCCTCGCCGAACTTCTCCTTGGCGGCCTTCTCGCTGTAGCCGACGGTGGCGATCTCGGGTTCGGAGTAGGTGACCTTGGGGATGTTGACGTCTTCGACGATGACCGGCTTCAGGCCGGCGATCTCTTCGGCGACGAAGATGCCCTGCTGGTAGCCGCGGTGCGCCAGCTGCACGCCGGGGACGATGTCGCCGACGGCGAAGATGTTGCCGACGCCGGTGTGCAGGCGCTCGTTGGTGATGACGAAGCCGCGGTCGATCGTGATCCCGGCCTCTTCGTAGCCGAGGTTCGCCGTGACGGGGCCGCGGCCGACGGCGACGAGCAGGAGATCGGCTTCGAACGTCTTGCCGTCCACGAGGGTGACCTTGACGCCGTCGTCGTTCTGCTCGACGCCCTGGAAGAAGACACCGGTGGAGAACTTGATGCCGCGCTTCTTGAAGGCGCGCTCAAAGGCCTTGACGATCGTGGCGTCCTCGTTCGGAACCAGCGACGGGAGGCCTTCGACGATCGTGACGTCGACGCCGAACGACTTCCAGACTGAAGCGAATTCGACGCCGATCACGCCGCCGCCCAGGATGATCGCGCTCTTGGGGATGTAATCCATGGTGAGGGCTTCGTCGGAGGTGATGACCTTGCCGCCGATTTCCAGGCCCGGCAGGGTGCGGGAGTAGGAGCCGGTCGCGAGGACAATGTTCTTGCCCTTGTACGCGGTGCCGTTCACGACGACGGTGTCGGTGCCCTGAAGCTTGCCTTCACCCTCAATGACGGTGATGCCCTTCTTGCCCTTGATCAGACCCTGCAGGCCCTTGAACTTGCCGGCAATGATGCCGTCCTTGTAAGCGTTGACAGCGGCGATGTCGATGCTGTCAAGGGTCACGTTGACGCCGTACTTGGCCGAGTCGCGGGCGTGGTCGGCCAGCTCTGCCGAGTGCAGCAGGGCCTTGGTGGGGATACAGCCGTTGTGGAGGCACGTGCCGCCGAGCTTGCCCTTTTCGATGAGGCCGACGGTGAGGCCAAGCTGGACAGCACGGAGGGCGGTGGCGTAGCCGCCGCTGCCGCCGCCGAGTACCAGGATGTCGAATTCTTGCGCAGTTGCCTGATCGGCCACTAAAACGCTCCCTCGCGTGAACGATGACACGAGAGTACGCATCATCTGGTCTTGGAACCTGCCCGCCGTGATTGTGCCGGCCGGTTCCCTTTCATTGGTGACTACTTCATTTGGTTCTGCTTCTGGGAAACAAGGTTTACCTTAGCGAACCACTAATACATGCTCCACCTTGCCATGGCGTTTGTGGAGCGCTTGTGTCCAGTGTCACGCGGCTTTGTGGCCGGGAAGGCATCGCCGCCCCGGCCACAAAGCCGCAATGCTGGCTAGACGGACTTGGCGAGGATGTCCTCGACGTAGGCCACCAGGGTGCGGACGGTGCAGCCCGTGCCCTGTTTGTGGTTGTAGCCGTAGGGGCTGCCGTTGTTGAACGACGGGCCGGCGATGTCGATGTGCGCCCACGGGATCTGTTCGCCGTCCTTGCCCTTGCCCACGAACTCGCGCAGGAAAACGGCGGCCGTCATCATGCCGCCGTGGCGTTCGCCGATGTTGGCGATGTCGGCGACCTGGGAGTCGAGGCTGGCCCGGAGTTCTTCCGGCAGCGGCATCGGCCAGACGAGCTCGCCGGCCCGGTCCGCGGCAGTCTTGATCGCGCCGGTGAGGGAGTCGGAGCCCATCACCCCGGCGGTGCGGTCGCCCAGGGCAATGAGCTGGGCGCCGGTGAGGGTTGCGACGTCGATGATGGCGTCGGGGAATTCTTGGCTGGCGGCGACGATGCCGTCGGCCATGACCAGGCGCCCCTCGGCGTCGGTGTTGAGGACCTCGACGGTCTTGCCGCCGAACATCGTCAGGACGTCCGCCGGGCGCTGGGCAGCGCCGGAGGGCATGTTCTCGGCGATGCAGAGCCACGCGGTCGCCTTGACGGGCAGCCCGAGGCCCGCGAGGGCCAGGACGGTGTTGAGAACGACGGCGGCACCCGCCATGTCGGACTTCATGTCGCCCATGCCCAGGGCCGGCTTGATGGAGATGCCGCCCGTGTCAAAGGTGATGCCCTTGCCCACGAGGGCGATCTTGGCGGTGGCCTTCGCCGGGGCGTATTCGACCTTCACGAGGCGCGGCTGCCGGGTGGAGCCCTTGCCGACGCCGAGGATACCGCCGAAGCCCTCCTTCTCGAGACGCTTCTCGTCCCAGACGGTCACCTTCACCGGCAGGCCCTTGGACAGTTCCTTGGCGGCGTCCGCGAAGGACTCGGGGTAGAGGTGGCTCGGCGGCTGGTTGACCAGCGTGCGGGTCGCGTTCACGGCCGTGCCGATCAGGGATGCCCGCTGCAGGACCGGCGCCAGCGCCTTGTCCGTGGCGAAGTCGGTGCTGATGACGACGTTCTTTACCGGATCCTTGAGCCCGTCCTTGGAGGACCGGAACTCCGTGTAGGAGTAAGCGCCCATCGCGGCGCCCTCGGCGACCGCCGCGACCTCGCCCAAGGTGGTCGTCGGCAGGGCCAGGGTGACGGTGGCGACGCCGGCCAGCTGGCGGATGGCCGAGCCGGCGGCGCGGCGCAGTGCCTCCTCGGTGAGCGGCTGCTTCGCGGACAGCTTGCCGACTCCGGCGAGCAGCAGGATGGTCGCTCCCGCCTCGGGCAGGCCAGGCAGCCGGTGAGCCTGGTCCGCCGCGCCGGTGATGCCAAGAACGCTCAGTGACTCCGCCAGGGCCTCCGCGGCCTTGGCCGTCAGCGGATTGTCGAGCAGGACCGGACCGTCCGGACCCTGTCCGACGCCGATGACGAGGGCATCGCTGGGGGACTTCTTCAAATCCCCTGCGACTGCACTAAGTTTGACTTCACTATTCTTGACCACGAGGACAGTCCTCAATTCTCTGTGATGGTTCTCGGTGATATTCGGCAGGAACTGCATGTTTGGCGCCCTGCCACGGATCCCGGGGCGCCGTCAGTGTGGGACGCAACCCGGTGTCTGCAAAACAAGCCCTGGGGCCACCACCGATCGTAGTCTCTCGACCGTGCGGAAATTCAATCGAATGAGAGCTGGAGCACACCCCGGGCAGGAATTAGCCCGGGCGCCGGGGCGTTGTATTGGTAAAGGCGTTGCCCTGCGGTGAGTGCTCTATGGCACTGGCCGGCAGGATCTGCCTGACTGGCGGATTCTGCCAGGCACCGACCGGATGCCGGAGCGCGCCCCGCTTCTCCCACCGCCGCCATCGTGAAAGGAACACGCCGTGATTGAACGGATTTCCGGCTCTTTGCTGGATCCCCAGTCGCTCTATATCCGTGATGACGCGCTGTTCTCCAGCACCGAACTGCGCGGACTCAACCTCGTCATGGGGTTCACCGGCTTCGCCGACGCCGGCCACGTGGTCCGGCAGATCACCGCCGAACTGCTGGACACGCTCGATGCAGAGATGATCGCCGAGTTCGACGCCGACCAGCTGATCGACTACCGGTCCCGGCGCCCGCAGGTCAGCTTCGTCGAGGACCACCTGCAGGACTACCAGGCACCGAGCCTGGCCCTCTACCGGCTGGTCGACGGACTGGGTAGCCCGTTCCTGCTCCTCGCGGGGTTCGAGCCGGACCTGCAATGGGAGCGCTTCGCGCGCGCCGTCGTCGGCCTCGTCGAAGAACTTGACGTCAACCTCGTCACCTGGATCCATTCGATCCCGATGCCCGTTCCCCACACCCGGCCGGTCGGTGTGACCGTGCACGGCAACCGGCCGGAGCTGATCGAGGGAATCTCCGTCTGGAAGCCCACAGTGGAGGTGCCGGCGGCGGTGGGCCACATCCTGGAGCTGCGGCTGACGGAGGCCGGCCGGAACATCGCCGGCTATGTGATCCATGTGCCGCACTACCTGGCCGAAGCCGAGTACCCCACGGCCGCCGTGGCCGGGCTCGAGTATCTGGGCGCGGCAACGTCGCTCATGCTGCCGACCGACCGTCTGCGGGAGGCGGGACGCGAGGTGGGCCGGCAGATTGCCGAGCAGATCGAGGCTTCCGAGGAGGTCCAGCAGGTGGTCTCACGGCTGGAGACCCGGTACGACGAAAAGGCCGAGGGCACGGTCCGGAGGTCGCTGCTGGCAGATGAAAACGACCAGCTCCCCAACGCCGACGCCCTTGGTGCCGCCGTCGAGGCGTACCTGGCCCGTAAAGAACCCGGCGAATAAATACTATTTATCATGAACCGGGCATAATGGGGGAGTGACCTCTCCCCGCGCCTGGCTGATCTGGATCGTTGGGATCTTCGCCTATCTCGTGGCGGTCAGCCAACGGACCTCCTTCGGGGTGGTCGGCCTGGAGGCAACGGAACGCTTCCACGCCAGTGCCGCGGAGATCTCCTTCTTCACCGTGCTGCAGCTGCTGGTTTATGCGGCGCTGCAGATTCCCGTGGGCATTCTGGTGGACCGTTTCGGCTCCCGCGCCATGCTCGCCGGCGGCGGTGTCCTCATGGGACTCGGCCAGCTTCAGCTGGCGTTTGCCGACAACATTCCCGGCGGAGTCCTGGGGCGCGTCCTGGTGGGCGCCGGTGACGCCATGACGTTTATTTCCGTAATCCGGCTTATCCCGCTCTGGTTCGCCCCGGGTCGCGTCCCCCTCCTGACGCAGCTGACCGGCATGTCCGGCCAGCTCGGCCAGCTCTTCAGCGTGGTGCCGTTCGCCATGATCCTGCACTCCGCGGGGTGGACGCCGGCTTTCCTGACGCTCGCCGCGATGTCCGGCCTCGCCGTCGTGCTGGTCCTGATCCTGCTCCAGGACCTTCCGCCAGGGCACTCCGCACCGGCACAGTCCCAGGGGCTGCGCGCCACCGGCATTTCGCTGGGTCACGCCTGGCGGCAACCCGGGACCCGGCTCGGGCTATGGAGCCACTTCACCGTCCAGTTCAGCGGCACCGTTTTTGCCATGACGTGGGGCTACCCTTTCCTGATTTCCGCCGAGGGACTGGACCGCGGCACGGTCTCGGCCCTCATGTCGCTGTACGTCGCCGGCGCCATCGCCGCCGGACCCCTCATGGGCAGATTCGTGGCCAGGCATCCGCTGCGGCGCTCCACCATGGTGCTGCTCATTTCCGGATGCACCGCTGCCGCCTGGGCCGCGGTTCTGCTGGTGCCGGGACGCGCGCCGCTCTGGCTCCTGGCCGTGCTCGTGGTGACCCTCGCCGTCGGCGGCCCCGGCTCCATGATCGGCTTCGATTTCGCCCGGACCTTCAACCCGGCCCACCGGCTCGGCACCGCCACGGGGATCGTCAACGTGGGCGGCTTCATCGCCGCGCTCGTGTCCATCTATCTGATCGGGCTGGTGCTCGACGTCCTGCATGCCACCGGATTCTCGCAGGGGGAGCTCTACGGCCTGGATCCTTTCCGCGTGGCCCTGAGCGTGCAGTTCCTGCTGCTGGCCGGGGGAGCAGGGGCCATCCTGGTGACCCGGCGGAAGGTCCGGCGCCAAATGGCGGCCCAGGGGGTCATGGTTCCGCCCCTGCTCAAGTCCCTGGCCGAGCAGCGCAGGCTGGTCGCGGAGCGCCGGCGAACGCCCTGAACCGTTTGATTGGGCTGCTTCGGGGCGGCTGCCGGCGATTGTCATCAGGTGTTCGTGCCTTCTGCGGCTAGTCATGATTGCCTATCCCCGGTCGTCTATCCACGGTCGTTTAGGCGTCGTTTATCCACATAGCGCAACCCGGGACTGTCGCCGGGGACGCGGCCGCCGCGAAGCTGGGCTTATGACAGCTCCCGATCACCTGAGAATCACCGGCCCCGAAGACATCCTGGGCTTCATCCCGCACTCCCTCGGCTATTGGCCGGAAAACAGCCTCGTGGCCATGACCTTGCAGGGCAAACGCCTTGGAGCCACCTTGCGGGTCGACCTCCCGGAGCCCGGAGGCGGCTCAGACCGGAGCGACATGCTGGCCGGTTTTGCGCGAAATGTCGTGACCTATCTCCAGGCGGACGACGCGGCTGACGGTTCGCTGCTGGCCTTCTTCACCGATGCCGATGCCGACGCCGGCACGGACACGGACAGCGCCGGCGACGGCCGTGCCTGGGCGGACCTGCTCAGAGAACTCGAGCTTGCCCTTGAGGCGGCCGGATTGCCCTTGAGGGACGCCTGGATTATCGGTCCTGAGTTCTGGCGCAACGCACACTGCAGCGATCCGGAGTGCTGTGGGATGCCCGGCCGTCCGGTCGAACAGATCAGGAACAGTAGGCTCAACGCCGAGATGGTCTACCGCGGCAGCAGCGTCGGCGCGGTCCCCGGCGCCCAGGGGGCCACCCCGGCGCCGCTGCCAGTGGACCCCGTGGTAAGCCTTGCCGAGTGCGGCTGGGCGGAGCAATTCTCCCCGCGACGGCGGGACCGGGCCCAATTCGAGCAGGTCCTCGATGTCTGGACGATCGCCATGCAGGCCGCCATTGGCCAGGAGCACCTTCCTGTCCCCGCCCCGGATGACGGGGCTACGGGAGCCGTCCCCGACGCCGGGACCACCGACGCCGGGACCACCGACGCCGGGACCACCGGCTCCGGGACGCCCGATCCCTGGACCATTGGCCGGCCTCTTCAGCTGTCACCGGAACTCGCCGGCTACCTGCGGGCCAGCCTGTGCATTCCGTCATGGCGGGACGCGGTGCTGGTGATGGCGGCCGCCGGACGCTCCGCAGCCGAACGCGGCGCCGAGGACTTCGGTATGTTCGACCCGGACCCCGGGTCCGCCGCTTTGCCCGGAATCAAACCCGCACCACGGCCCGGACCGACGCCCAGCCCCCTGCCGGGTCCAAAGCCCGGCCGCTCATCGCGCTCTGGGTCCGCTTCCCGGATGCCGCTGCCGGTGGCACCCGCCAGCGGCGGGTCTGCCGCCGGCGCTGTTCCCGGTTACGGGGAAGTCCTGCTCGGACTGGCTCCCTCGGTCCCGGACTGGACCCTGATGGTCGGGCTCGAGCGGGTCCTGGAACGGCTCGGCGGTCTTGGTGACGGGGAGGCAACGGCAGCCGCCGTGACGGCGCGGGGCTGGATCGAATGGTGCCGTGGCCGCGGCTCCTACGCCGACGCGCTCTACCGGCAGGCCTTGCAGGGCCGCCCTGGGTACAGGCTCGCGGAACTGCTGGCGGAGCTTGGCCGACGCGGCACCCTTTGCGGCTGGGCTGCCAGGCGGGAGGCAGCCTGGCAGAAGTTTGCCACGGACGCTGCATGAGGTCCTGACGCGCCGGGCGAAGCCGCCGCGATATCGTCGACCCGGCGTCGCGAAAGGCGCCCCGCCTGAAAACCGTGAGACAATGGTTGCCGAGACCCGGTTGGGTCCGTGTATCAAGTGCCCTAAATGTTCCTTGGAAACAGGGAACATTAAGGCCGCGTCAGCAGTTCTACTAAGTGGCTCTGCTGGTCGTGGTTGCACCTGATGTTGAACACGGACTTGACAGGGTCATAGTGGTGTTGCCCGTATGGTGATTCCGCAGACCGCAGCTAGAAAGGTTTTCAGTGACCCCGTCTTCCGCGAAGAAGGAACCCGCCGACCAGGCCGAATTGTCCCCTGAGGAGAAGAAGGCGGCGACCAACGCCAAGCGCGCCGCCACGCGCGCAGCCAACAAGGCTGTCAAGGACGCCGCTTCCGCAGAGGGTGGCGACACCGTATCCGGAGTCGCCAAGCCTGAGCCCAAGAAGCGCGGGCCCAAGCCCGGCGCGAAAGCCGCGGCAGAAGCCGCCGGCAACTCTGCCAGTACGTCTGACGATGACGTCGACGCCGAAGAGGATCTCGACGACATCACGCCCGACGCCGCCGAGCTCGGCGACGAAGTGGAAGGCGAGGAAGTCGCCGGCAAGGCCGCGGCCACCACCGGCTCCGGCTTCGTCTACTCCGACGCCGACGACGACGACGCTCCGGTGCAGCAGGTTATGTCTGCCGGCGCCACCGCCGACCCTGTCAAGGACTACCTGAAGCAGATCGGCAAGGTCGCCCTGCTGAATGCCGAACAGGAAGTAGACCTGGCCCTGCGGATCGAGGCCGGTCTCTTCGCTGAAGAAAAGATCGCCGCCGACGACGGCAGCATGGATCCGAAACTCAAGCGCGAGCTCGAATTCGTCATCCACGATGGCAAGCGCGCCAAGAATCACCTGCTGGAGGCCAACCTCCGCCTCGTCGTCTCGCTGGCCAAGCGCTACACCGGCCGCGGCATGCTGTTCCTGGACCTGATCCAGGAAGGCAACCTGGGCCTGATCCGTGCGGTCGAGAAGTTCGACTACACCAAGGGCTTCAAGTTCTCCACCTACGCCACCTGGTGGATCCGCCAGGCGATCACCCGCGCCATGGCTGACCAGGCCCGCACCATCCGCATCCCGGTGCACATGGTGGAAGTCATCAACAAGCTGGCCCGCGTCCAGCGCCAGATGCTGCAGGACCTCGGCCGCGAACCCACCCCGGAGGAGCTGGCCCTCGAACTCGACATGACCCCGGAAAAGGTCGTGGAGGTCCAGAAGTACGGCCGCGAGCCCATCTCGCTGCACACCCCGCTCGGCGAGGACGGTGACTCCGAATTCGGCGACCTCATCGAGGACTCCGAAGCCGTGGTTCCCGCGGATGCCGTGAGCTTCACCCTGCTGCAGGAACAGCTGCACTCGGTGCTGGACACGCTCTCCGAGCGCGAAGCCGGCGTGGTCGCAATGCGCTTCGGCCTTACCGACGGCCAGCCGAAGACTTTAGACGAAATCGGCAAGGTCTACGGTGTGACGCGTGAGCGCATCCGCCAGATCGAATCCAAGACCATGTCCAAGCTGCGGCACCCGTCGCGCTCACAGGTCCTGCGCGACTACCTGGACTAAGCGCCACTGGTCGCAGACCAGGCAAAGGTTCTCAGCAATGCGGGGTCACTTCCCGCCCGTCCTCACCGGAGGAACGGGCCGGAAGGGACCCCGCATTGCTTTTCACCGCGGCTGTCGGATGCACGGCATTGAACCGAACCGGCACCTGACGAAACGGCACTTAACGAATCAGGGCCCCTCCGGTGTGGAGGGGCCCTGATGCAGTGGACTCAGGTCGCCCGCAACCCTGTGGGGCGTCGGGCTGAATCCGGTGCGGTCTAGTCGACCGGAACCGGAGCCTTCTGGTGAAGGCGGTCAGTCTCGTCATGCCAGTCTGAACTGAGCGGCTTGAGTGTCGGTTCTACGGCGCGTGCGTGGTGGCCGCAGAAAAGAAGCTCACCGCCGGAGGCACCGAGGACAACTCGGACATATGCCTGTGCTCCGCAACGATCGCACCGGTCTGCGGCGGTCAGTGTGCGGTCCGCAACTGCTGTTGTCATGTTCGGCCTCCTTAGTAGATCGGTATACCTATATAACCAGCATTCGTGGCCAAACCATGGCACGGATGGCCTACTTTCGCTGTCCGCGTATCACGTCTCAGTAACGGCGGGTGGCCGGAGAGTCCCCGCGGGGAGTGGCAGACCATCGATCACCCCGAGTCCGACTAACCTAGGAAGAGCGTCAAATTCTGTGACTGCCGCCTGCGCACGCTGCGGTGGCCGTCCCGATCCTGTAAGGAGTTCACGACCCGTGGCACCCAGTTCTGATTACACCGCCCGGCACCTCTCCGTGCTGGAGGGCCTCGAGGCCGTCCGCAAGCGCCCGGGCATGTACATCGGCTCCACGGACTCCCGCGGACTCATGCACTGCCTCTGGGAAATCATCGACAACTCCGTCGACGAGGCCCTCGCCGGCTTCGGCCACGACATCAAGATCATCCTCCACGCGGACAACTCGGTCGAGATCCACGACGACGGCCGCGGCATCCCTGTGGACGTCGAACCGAAAACCGGGCTGACCGGCGTCGAGGTCGTCTTCACCAAACTGCACGCCGGCGGAAAGTTCGGCGGCGGCTCCTACACCGCTTCCGGCGGCCTGCACGGCGTGGGCGCCTCGGTGGTCAACGCGCTCTCGGCCCGCCTCGACGTCGAAGTGGACCGCGGCGGCAAAACCTACAAGATGTCCTTCCGCCGTGGCGAGCCGGGCCGGTTCAAGGATCCGGGCACCAAGCCGGACCCCGCGACCCTCTTCGAACCCTTCATCGACGGCTCTGTGCTCGATGTTGTGGGCAAGGCCAAGCGCGGCGTTACCGGAACCCGGATCCGCTACTGGGCGGACCGGCAGATCTTCACGCCCGACGCCAAATTCTCCTACGATGACCTCGCCGCGCGTGCCCGCCAGACCTCGTTCCTGGTCCCCGGACTGAAGCTCACGGTCCGGGACGAGCGCAGGATTGCCGGCACGCCCGGCGAATCGGGCCCGCATGAGGAGGTCTTCCACCACGACGGCGGCATCTCCGAATTTGTCGACTTCCTCGCCGCCGACCCCGCCGTCACGGATATCTGGCGCCTCCACGGTGCCGGGAAATTCAAGGAAACCGTCCCCGTCCTCGACGAAAAGGGCCACAGCCAGCTCGCGGAGGTCGAACGCGACTGTGAGGTCGACGTCGCGCTGCGCTGGGGGATCGGCTACGACAGCACCGTCCGGACCTTCGTCAACATCATTTCCACGCCCAAGGGCGGCACCCACCAGTCCGGCTTCGAGCAGGCCCTGCTCAAGACCTTCCGCAAGGCCGTGGAGACTAATGCCCGCAAGCTCAAGGCCGGCAACGACAAGATCGAAAAAGACGACATCTTCGCCGGCCTGACCGCGGTCCTGACCGTCCGGCTGGCCGAACCGCAGTTCGAGGGCCAGACGAAAGAAATCCTGGGCACCTCCGCCGTCCGGGCCATTGTGGCCAAGGTGGTGGAACAGGAGATCACCGCGAAGCTGACCTCCGCCAACCGCAACGACAAGGCCCAGTCCGCGCTGCTGCTGGAAAAGATCGTCAGCGAGATGAAGTCCCGCATCTCCGCGCGGGTCCACAAGGAAACCCAACGCCGCAAGAATGCGCTGGAAACCTCCTCGATGCCCACCAAGCTCGCCGACTGCCGCACCGACGACGTCGCCCGCTCCGAACTCTTCATCGTCGAAGGTGACTCCGCGCTCGGCACGGCCAAACTGGCGCGGTCCTCCGACTTCCAGGCGCTCCTGCCGATCCGCGGCAAAATCCTCAACGTCCAGAAAGCCTCGGTGGGCGACATGCTCTCCAACGCCGAGTGCGCTGCCCTGATCCAGGTGGTGGGGGCCGGATCCGGCCGGACGTTCGACATCAGCGCCGCCCGCTACGGCAAAGTGATCCTGATGACCGACGCCGACGTCGACGGCGCCCACATCCGGACCCTGCTCCTGACGCTCTTCTTCCGCTACATGCGCCCGATGATCGACGAGGGCCGCGTCTTCGCCGCCGTCCCGCCGCTGCACCGCGTAGAGGTGGTCAACGCCGGCCAGAAGGCCAACGAGATGATCTACACCTACTCCGAGGCTGAGCTCCACGTCCTGCTGGCGCGGCTCGCCAAGGAGGGCAAGCGCTACAAGGAGCCGATCCAGCGATACAAGGGGCTGGGCGAGATGGATGCCGAGCAGCTGGCCGAAACCACCATGGACCCGCGCCACAGGACGCTCCGCAAGGTCGGGATCGAGAACGCCAAGCAGGCCGAAGAGACTTTCGACCTCCTCATGGGCTCGGACGTGGCGCCGCGCAAGGACTTCATCATTGCCGGCGCCGCCAACCTGGACCGGGAGCGCATCGACGCCTGACGCCCCGCCCGGTGTCCCGCCTGACCTCCCGCCTGACGTCCCGCCGGCGTCCCGCCGGCGTCCCGCCGGCGGGGACGGCCCTGGCGACGGAAATCTCTGCCGTCGCGGCTGCTTCGCCGGCGTCTGGTTCTCTCAACCTTTGCCCAAGGTGCTTCCGATAGCTTCATCTCACCCATGCGGGCAAGGACGCCCGGATTGGATTCCGCAGCCGAATCCAGGAGAACCCTATGAAGCAACGCCGGAATATCCGCCGCGCGGCCATCGCCGCCTCGATCGGACTGGCGGCCAGCCTTGCGCCGCCTGCACTCGCTGACAACGGAACAAACACGGCACCCCTGCGCGCTGCCGTATCGGCAACAAACATCATGAAACACCTCGCGGCCCTTCAGGCCGTCGCGGACGCCAACGGTGGCACGCGGGCTGCCAGCACCGCGGGATACGAGGCCTCGGCCCAGTACATCGAGCGCAAGTTGTGGGCCGCCGGCTACAGCCCGGTCCGCCAGACCTTCCCCTACGAGCGCTACGACACCGTCTCGGCGTCGATGGAGCGTCTCTCGCCATCCCCACGAACCTACGCCTATGACACCCCGGACGGCTTCCTCGATATGAACTATTCCGGTTCCGGCAACGTCACGGCCCCGCTGAGCGCCGTCGACATCAACCTGGCCGGCGACCGGGCCTCCACAAGCGGCTGCGAGGCAGCCGACTTCGGCGGGTTCACGGCGGGCAACATCGCCCTGGTCCAGCGCGGCACCTGCACTTTCCGGGTCAAGGCGGACAACGCCGCCGCGGCCGGGGCGGCGGGCGTCATCATCTTCAACCAGGGCAATGTCGACCCGGCGGACGAGCGCTTTGCCCTCTTCGGCGGCACGCTGGACGCGCCCCAGGCAGGTATCCCGGTGGTCAGCACCAGCTTCGCCACCGGCGCCGAACTCGCCGGGCTGAACGGCGTCAGCATGCACCTCGCCGTGAGCTCCACCGTCACCAAGCTGACCTCGTTCAACATCCTGGCCGACACCGGCGGACGCGCGGACCGCACCGTCCTGGTGGGGGCGCATCTGGATTCCGTGCCGGAAGGGCCGGGCATCAACGACAACGGCACCGGGACAGCCGCCATCCTCGAGACGGCGATCCAGCTGAAGGCGTCGGGCCAGGCCCCCGTGAACAGGGTCCGCTTCGCCTTCTGGGGAGGGGAGGAGCCCGGACTTGTCGGCTCCGACTTCTACACATCCCAGCTGACGGCGAGCCAGATCAAGGCCCACGCGGTCAACCTCAACTTCGACATGGTCGGCTCGCCGAACTTTGTGCGGTTCGTCTACGACGGCGACGGCTCCTCCTTCGGCACGAAGGGCCCCAATGGCTCCGGGCTGGTCGAGAAGGTCTTCCTGGACTACTTCAAGTCCCAGAACCTGCCCACGGCGCCGACGCAGTTCGACGGGCGCTCGGACTACTCCGGGTTCATCAACAACGGGATTCCGGCGGGTGGCCTGTTCACCGGCGCGGAAGACCTTAAGACGGTGGCGGAAGCGGCGGTGTTCGGCGGGACACCGAACGTGGCGCATGACGCCTGCTACCACCAGGCCTGCGACACTATCGGCAACGTCAACACCACTGTGCTGGAGCAAATGGCCGACGCAATCGCCCACTCGACACTGACCTTCGCCATGACAACCTCGGCGATCAATGGCACGTCCAAGGGCAACGGGTCCGGCAACGTCGACCTCCAATTCAAGGCCAGCAAGCTGCTGAGATAGCGGCGTCGATGGCTAACCTGGCGCGAAACCGGCCGCTCCGCCGCTCCTGTGGCGGGGCGGTCCGGCGTCGGGGCCTGATGGCATGACTGGCAGGGGCCAGCCTTAGCCGAGCAGGCCGGGGACCAGCAGCAGGGCCGTCGGCACGGCCAGCAGCAGCACGCAGCAGGCCAGGACAGCGGCGCGCAGCGGTTCCGACAGCGGCGGCTGCGGCGAGAGCAGGCGGCTGACGCGCGACGCCGTCGTACCCGCCGAGCCACTGCCTCCGGTGGCGCCGGGCTGGCTGGGGTCGCCGTCGGCCCCGCCGGGCTCGCCGAATGCCAGGCGCACCGCAGGGGTGGCCGGGGACCCGCTGGCCACAATGGCAATCGCCCTGATCAGGGTCGCCTTGCTCTCCGTCTTGAGCGCGACGTCGTCGGCCAGCATCTCGATCAGGGAGTTGACCGACTCCTGCGCCAGCCTGGTGGTGGGCAGCCACGGCAGCGCCTGGCGCCACGCGGCGAAGGCCCACAGCAGGAGGTGGTGGCGCTGGCTCAGGTGGGCGTTCTCGTGAATCAGCACGGCACGCAATTCATCGGGCTCGAGGGCGGCCATGAGGCCGTCGGAGAGAACCGTCACGGACCGTGCGCCGCCGGGCAGGCAGTACGCCACGGGCGAGTCCACGTTCAGGACCATCGTCCCCGGGCCGTCGGAGGACGGTGAAGCCAGGAGGTCCAGCAGTTCGCGGTGGCGGCGGCGCTGGCGCTGGATCTTGTAGTAGGTCAGCAGCAGGGTAAATACCAGGTGCGCCGTCAACAGGGCCGCGGCCGAGAGCGCAAAGATGTGCCAGAAGCCCAGTTCCGTGGTGGGGGCGTTGTGGAAGACCATGCCAGCCAGCGCCCGCAGGCCCGAGAGCAGGTTGTCCCCGACCGGCTCGAGCCCGTAAACCAGCATGGCGCCGATCATGGACAGGCCACCGGCCAGGGCGATCGCCTGCCACAGCAGCATCGCCGTGAAGGGGGAGCGGGCCGGCCACTGGGCACGGGAAAGGAGGATAGGCACCGGCCACGCCAATGCTATCGCCAGGACCGCCAGAAAATATGAGGTCCAGAACATCGGGCGCTAGCTGCGGCCCAAAAGCTTGCGCAGGGTTTCTGCCTCGTTATCCGTGACGGAACCAATGAACCGGGCCAGGACGGCTTCGCGGTCAGGAGCGGAGCCGAGGACCTCGTGCATGAGTTCCGCGGTGTGGTCCGCCCGGCTCGAGACGGCCTGGTAGCGGTGCGGGCGGGTGCCGCGTTCGCGTTCCACCAGGCCCTTCCGCTCAAGGCGCGAGAGTACGGTCAGCACCGTGGTGACCGCGAGATCCTTGCCCACGTGTCCGGCGCTGCCGTCCTGGGGCTGGGTGCTTTGTGCGAGGAGGTCCCGCAAAGTGTTGGCCGTCGCAGCTTCTTGGCCTGCCCAGAGCAGGTCCATCACTGCCCGTTCCAGTTCACCGAGACTTGCCATTGCGTACATCCTTCTATGCCAAGCCGCGCCGGCGTCATGCTGGGAAACTGCTGGTGCCTGCCGGGGCGGTGTATGTGAATACTTCGTTTACAAATTTACCGCGTTTTGCGCATTCTTTCTACATGAAGTAGAACACGGCGGCCCGGCGTGTCGCGCCGGCGGCCGGGGTGGCGGGACAGGGACTTTCTTCCATTGCAGGCCGTGACGTGCCGTGGGAGTCTGAGTTACGGGGAAGCGCCGATGTGTTCTACACTCTGTAGAAGACTTATTTCTACGCCACGTAGAAGTTGCTCGGACCTAGCCAAAAGTAGGGACTGCCTTGGACGCCTTGGAAATCGCACGCTGGCAATTCGGAATCACCACGGTCTACCACTTCATGATGGTGCCGCTCACGATCGGCCTCGGCCTGGTGGTGGCTGTGATCCAGACGCTCTGGTACCGCACCGGCAAGCCGGAATATCTGCGCATGACCAAGTTCTGGGGCAAGCTCTTCCTGATCAACTTCATCATGGGCGTGGCCACCGGCATCGTGCAGGAGTTCCAGTTCGGCATGGCCTGGAGTGAGTACAGCCGCTTCGTCGGTGACGTCTTTGGCGCCCCGCTGGCCCTGGAAGCGCTGTTGGCGTTCTTCGTCGAGTCAACCTTCCTGGGCCTGTGGATCTTCGGCTGGAAACAGCTCAAGCCCGCCGTCCACCTGGCCTGCCTCTGGATCGCCGTCATTGGCTCCGTCTTCTCGGCCTACTTCATCATCGTGGCCAACAGTTGGATGCAGCACCCCGTCGGCGTCGAAATGGTCAACGGCCGGCCCGTCATGACCGACGCGTGGGCCGTCTTCACCAACAACACGGCCCTGGTAGCCGTGCCCCACACTCTCTTCGGCGCCCTCGCCGTCGCCGGTGGATTCCTGCTCGGCATCGCCTGGTACCACCTGTGGCGCCGCCGCCACGACGGCATCGACACCATCGGGGCCGATGGCAAGGTGAGTCCCGGCGAGGCCGCCGGCATCCTCGGCCGGGACCGCAGTGACCACACCGTGTGGATCCGCTCGCTGAGGATCGGCGCCGTCGTTGCCATGATTTCCTTCGCGGGCACCGCCGTCACCGGAGATCTGCAGGGCAAGCTCATGTTCGAGCAGCAGCCCATGAAGATGGCCGCCGCCGAGGCAGCCTGCCACGACGGCACCGGCTTCTCGGTCCTCAGCGTCGGCAACCTCGGCGCCAAGAACTGCGACGACATCGTGGCCGTGATCGAGGTTCCCGGCATCCTGTCCTTCCTGGCCAAGGGCGACTTCACCACGGAGGTCAAGGGCGTCAACAGCCTGCTGGGCGAGTACCAGGCCAAGTACGGCACCACCCTGCCGGACAACCCCATCTACGGGGACCGCGCCGGACAGCAAATCCAGTACGTGCCCGTCATGGAAGTCACCTACTGGGGCTTCCGGATGATGATCGGCTTCGGCGGCGTGGCCGCCCTCGCCGCCCTTCTGGCACTGTGGGCCACCCGCAAGGGCACCGTACCGGCCTCACGCGGCCTCATGCGCCTGGCCGTGTTCGGGATCCTGGCACCGTTTGGTGCCAACGCGGCGGGCTGGATCTTCACCGAGATGGGCCGCCAGCCGTTCGTCGTCGCCCCCAACCCGGACCCCAGCGGCATCGACCAGGTCTTCATGTTCACCGCCGCGGCCGTCTCACCGGGAGTCTCGGCCGGAGAGATCCTGACCTCCCTCGTGGTCCTGACCTCCATCTATGCTGTGCTGCTGGTGGTGGAGGTCAAGCTCCTGGTCAAGTACATCCGAGGCGGCGTGGCCTCGGCCATGCCGGAACTCGCCCACGCCCCCGTGGACGAAAACGAGGACAACACCCCCCGGGGCGGTCCCGGCAAACCCGACGACGACGTCCTGGCGTTCGCCTACTAGGCGCCCGCCCGGCAACCCGCCACCCAGCAACCCCACACGAAATATACGCAGAGGATTCTCAGCATGGAACTGCTACCCACCATCTGGTTCGTTGCCATCGCGGTGCTGTGGACGGGCTATCTCTTCCTCGAGGGCTTCGACCTCGGCGTCGGCATGCTGATGAAGGGATTCGCCCGGAACAACACGGAACGCCGCGTGCTGATCAACACGATCGGCCCGGTCTGGGACGGCAACGAAGTCTGGCTGCTGACCGCCGGCGGCGCCACCTTCGCGGCGTTCCCGCTCTGGTACGCCTCGCTGTTCTCCGCCCTGTACCTGCCACTCCTGCTGGTCCTCGTGGCGCTCATTTTCCGGGCGGTCGCCTTCGAATACCGCGGCAAGGTGGACAACCCCCGGTGGCGCGCCCGCTGGGACTGGGCCATCTCGGCAGGGTCGTTCGTCGCGGCCTTCGGCGTCGGCGCCGCACTGGCCCTGACCACCACGGGCCTGCCGCTGAACGCCAACGGCGACCGCGAGGGCGGCCCGTTTGCCTGGTTCAGCGGCTACGCCGTGCTCGGCGGGCTCGCCGTCGTCGGATTCTCCCTCCTGCACGGGCTCGGGTTCCTGGCGCTGAAGACCGACGGCGAGGTACGCCACCGGGCGCGGGCCTGGTTCGTCCGGCTGCTGCCCGTGCTGCTGCTGCCCATGGCCGGCTGGGCGGTGAGCCTCCAGCTCCTCAGCGGCGAGGCGTGGACCATCGCGGCCGTGGCCGCCGCCGTCGTCGCCGCGGTCCTGGCGTGGAATTTCGCCCGCAAGGGTGCTGAAGGCCGTGCCTTCATGTCGCTGGGTGCATTCCTCCTGCTCGGCAGCGCTTCCATCTTCGGTGCCGCCTTCCCCGTGGTCCTTCCGTCCACGCTGGATCCCGCGTTCAATCTCACCGTCTCCAACGCCTCGTCCTCGGACTACACCCTGGGCCTGATGAGCATTGTGGCCTGCATCGGGCTGCCGCTGGTCCTGGCGTACCAGGCCTGGACGTACTGGGTGTTCCGGCGCCGGGTGAGCGCGGCACACATCCCGGAGGCGCACAGCTTCCTTCCCGCGATCGCCGCCAAAGCGCTGGCACCGAAGGACTAACTTCCCTGATGAGACCGTTCCCCGCCGGCCCCTCGACCCGTTCCGCCCTCTACCTGCTGGGACTGCTTGCCGCCCTGAAAGCGCTCTCGCTCGTGCTTATGGCGCAGGCTGTGGCATCGATGCTCGCCGGGCTCGCCGCTCATGACCCCGCCTGGGCGGACCAGCTGGTCCTGGGCGCCGCGGGGGCCGTGCTGCGCTCACTGACAGTATGGGGCCAGTCCGTGGCCTCACGCCGGGCGGCGCTCGGAGTCAAGGAGGAGCTGCGCTCGCAACTGCTGGAGCAGGCGCTCAGGAACGGCACGCGGTCTGCCGGGCCCGCCGACGGCGGTCTCGCCGTGCTGGCCACCCGGGGGCTGGATGCCCTGGATAACTACTACACCCAGTTCCTGCCCGCGCTGGTGAACTGCGCGGCCATTCCGCTGCTGCTGGGGGCCCGCATCCTGTTCGCCGACTGGGTCAGTGCGGTGGTGATCGTGCTGACGGTGCCGCTGGTGCCGCTGTTCATGATCCTGATCGGGCGGTACACCGAGGAACGTGTCCGGGACGCCCAGTCCGCACTGGCCCGGCTCTCCGGGCACATGCTCGAGCTCGCCAAAGGCCTGCCGGTCCTCGTCGGCCTGGGCCGGGCCTCCTCCCAGCGCCGGGCGCTGGAGGACATGTCCGAGGAGTATCGTTCCCGGACCATGGGGACTTTGCGCACTGCTTTCCTCTCCGCCCTGGCCCTGGAGCTCATCTCGACGATTTCCGTGGCGGTCGTCGCCGTGTTCATCGGCGTACGCCTGGTCCACGGCGACATGGCGCTTGAGGCAGGGCTGCTTGCGCTCATCCTCGCTCCCGACTGCTACCTGCCGCTCCGGGAGCTCGGCACGGCACACCACGCCAGCGACGACGGCCGGGCAGCGCTCGCCGAAACCACCGCGGTCCTCGCGGATCCCGGCGCCGCGCCCCTTGATCCGGCGCCGGCCTCCGGTCCTGCTGCCGGTCTGCCCGCCGTCACCGTGGACGGACTGACCGTCCGCTTCGGCGGTCGCACGGACGCCGCCGTCGGACCGTTGAGCTTCGCCGCCGCAGCCGGCCAGATCACGGCACTCGACGGGGCCAGCGGCGCCGGCAAGAGCACCGTGCTCGGAGTCCTCGCCGGGACCATCGGAACCGGCGCGGGGACCGCCGTCTCCGGACGCCTCGGAGGATTCACGACGGCGGAGGTCGCCTGGGTGCCACAGCATCCCGTCATGTTGGCTTCCACGGTGCTGGCCGAGATCCGACTGTATCTCGGCGTTCCCGCCGATGAAGCCGCCGCGGCGGCCGGCACTGAGGCGGGCGCGGAAGCCGATGCGGCAGCGCAGCGGTGCCTGGCAGCCGTGGGCGCGGGGCACCTGGCCGCCAAGCACCCGGCCGAGCTGAGTCCGGGGGAGCTGAGGCGGGTTGCTCTGGCCCGCGGGCTGGCGAGGATCGAGGCCGGCGCCAGCGTACTCCTCCTGGATGAACCCACCGCCCATCTGGACCGGGGATCGGCCACACTGGTCAATCGGGCCCTCGCCGGGCTCCGGGGACAGGTCACCGTGCTGCTCGTTGCGCACGACCGGCACACCCGGGACCTTGCCGACACTCTCGTCGCGGTTACGCCGGGCGCCGGCGGCCACCACGCCGGCGAACCTCCGGCCCTCGTCCCGCCACTGCCGGCATCCGCCGGGGGAGACCCGGGCGTGCAGGCGGCGCCCACCCGGGCGCCGCTCCGTGCGGCTGCCGCGGCTGCCGCGGCGCCGGGCCACAGTCAGAGGCTGGGCCACGACCCGGCTCCGGCCCCGGGCCGCCCCGAAACCGGCGCCGCACCTGCCGCGGCCGCCGGTTCAGTCAGCTCAAAAGACGCCGACGCCGGCTCCGGCGCAGCCGGCCCGTCCGGTTCGGTCCCGGCCCAGCTGCGTCGCCTGCTGGACCCGGTCAAGGGCCGGTTCTCCGCCGCCGGAGCCGTGGGCACGCTGGCGGCGCTGTTCGCCGTCGCCCTCGCGGGGCTTTCCGGCTGGCTAATCATCCGGGCCAGTGAACAGCCGCCCATCCTGTACCTGCTCACCGCGATCGTCGGCGTAAGGTTTTTCGGCGTCGGCCGGGCGTGCCTGCGGTACTCCGAGCGGTTGCTGCTGCACGATGCCGTGTTCGCCGCCTTGACCCGGCTGCGGGGCCGGCTCTGGGAGTCGCTGAGCCGCCGCGCGCTGTCGCTGCGCCGGCTCCTGCAAGGCGGCAACGTACTCGGCACTGTGGTGGACGACGTCGACACGGTCCGCGAGCTCCTGCCCCGCGTCGTGCTGCCGCCCGTGACCGCCGTCGCTGTCGCCGCGGCCGCAGTGGCCGGGATCGGGCTGCTGCTTCCCGCGGCGCTGCCTGCCGTGGGCGCGGCAGCGCTGCTGAGCATTGTCGGCGCCCCCGCCCTGGCGTTGGCCGCCGACCGTATGTCTGCCGGCACCGAACAAAACCTCCGTTCCGGTGTGCTCCGCCACGTTGCCGCTGCCCTGGACGCCCGCGCAGAACTGCACGCGAACGGCGTCAGCGCCCCCGTGCTCGATGCGATTGGCCGGGCGGACCGGGCCGCGACGGCAGCCTCACAGCGCTCGGCCTGGGCGGAGGGTCTCGGCCAGGCCCTGACCGTCCTGGCCTGCGCCGGGGCTGCCCTGGCCAGCGCCGTGCTGGCCGCACCGCTCGCCCTGAGCGGCGCGGTCGAACCGGAGACTGTTGCCGTCGTCGTCCTCGTGCAGCTGGCACTGGTGGACCCTTACGCAGCCATCACCACGGCCGTACGGCAGTATCCCGCGCTGCGCGCCGTGATGCGGCGGATCAGCGCGGCAGGAGTCCTGGAGGCGGGGGCGAACAATGACCCGGACGGCGAGGCCGCTGCGGGCGGACTGGTGTCCGTGGCTTCGCGGTCCGGCGGCCGGCCAGGGATTGAACTCGTGGACCTCGCTGCCGCGTGGCCTGGTGGCGGGAATGTCTTCAGCGGACTCACGGCCGAGGCCGGACCCGGGCGCTGGCTGGCCGTCACCGGCGCCTCCGGCTCCGGCAAGTCGACCCTGCTGGCCACGATCCTGGGGTTCCTGCCGGCAGCCGGCGGCCACCTGTACCTGAGCGGACGCGCCGCCTGGTGCCCGCAGGAGGCGCACCTGTTCGACTCGACCGTCCGCGGCAACCTTCTTCTGGCGCGGCCGGAGCCAGCTCCTGCCAGTACGGACAGTGCGCAGCGTGGACCCGGCGGCGGCGCGATGGCCAACGGGGACGAGCAGATGCGGGCTTCCCTCGACGCCGTCGGACTCGGCCCGATGCTGGCCCGGCTTGAGGAAGGCCTGGACACCCGGATCGGACCGGGCGGGGCCTTCCTCAGCGGTGGAGAGCGTACGCGCCTGGCCGTTGCGCGCACGCTCATGACAGGGGCCGACGTCATCCTGCTCGATGAACCGACGGCGCACCTCGATGCGGAGTCAGGCAGGCTCATGCTCGCCGAATTGCGCGACGGGCTGCGCGACCGGACCGTTGTCCTGGTCACCCACAACCCGGACGATATCGACGCCGCGGACACCAGACTGGACCTGGACGCCGCAGCCGTGGCTGCCGCCGCGGGCGAGGGTCCGGCGACGGCGGCCGTGCTGGCGCGGGGGTAGCCGGCCTATTAGCCTGTTGCCATGAACCGCAACGGCGAGCTCCACCCCCGGCCCGCACTCGACTCCCGGCTGTCCTGGCGGCCGGCGGAGCGCCGCGACCTCGACGCGTGGGCCGGGCTGATTGCCCGCACGGCCGCCGTCGAGCAACCCGTCTGGTTTGAGCGCCAGGCGGACCTGGAACAGATCCTGGAGTCGAAAAATAACCCGGCAACGGCAAACACCATCATCGGCTTCGATCCGGAGGGCGTTGCCCGGGCCTACGGCCGGATCACCAAGAACCGCGACGGCGACAAGGCGAACGGCTCCGGCTGCGTAGACCCTGAGTGGCAGGGGAACGGGATCGGCACCGCGCTGCTGGGCTGGATGGAACAGCGGACCAGGGACCGCTTTGCCGAGGACGCACGGCCGGCCGCGGGCGCCGATGCGGGCGGCGCCGGGGCCGTGGTCCCGCGCCCGAGACTGCGGCTGTATACCGAGCAGCAGCACCAGCACCAGGCCGCCTTGTTCGCCAGTTCCGGCTACGGCATTGTCCGCTACTACAACGAGATGCACCGGCCACTGAACCAGGCTGTGCCTGAATCCTCCTTGGACCCAGGACTGGAGCTCCTCACATTTGCGCCGGAGTGGCACGAACCGGTGCGGCTGGCGCATAACGCGGCATTCCAGGACCACTGGGGCAGCGAGCCCCGCGACCAGGAGGGTTGGGGCTTTGTGGTGAATGATCCGCAGGCCCGGCCGGACCTCAGCGGCGTCGTGCTGGACCGTTCTACCGGCACCGTGGCCGGGTACCAGCTGGCCACCCACGACGCCGAGGCCGCCCTGACCCGCGGCTTCCGCGAGGGCTACACGGAGCTCCTCGGCGTCCGGCGCGAGTATCGTGGCCGGGGCATCGCGCAGGTGCTCTTGGCCGATGCCATGCGCCGCTTCGCGGCCGCGGGCATGGACGTGGCGTCGCTGGATGTCGACTCGGAGAACCCGACCGGGGCCCTCGCGCTCTACATCAAGATGGGCTACGTGGCCGTCAACCGGAGCATGGCGTGGGACAAGGAGCTTCAGCCGGCAGCGCCGTAGGGGTCGTCATAGGAAACCGCAGACCCTGCGCCTGCCCGCCGGCCGTCCGCGCGACTGCCGCCCCCGCGCCGGTTCTTCGCGTTAGCCGTCCACGTCATGGAGGTGGTGGACGACGTCGTGCAGAAAATACTGCGCGAAGGTCAGGACAGTGAACACTGAGCCGTTGCTCCGGGTCCCCTTGCGGTCCCAATCCTCCTCACGGACTCGCGCGAAGGACGCGGCAATCTGCTCGCCCTCGGTAGTCAGCTCGACGCCGACCTGGGCTGGGTCGGCGTTGGCGTAGTCCTGCTCGATTGCCGTCTTGTCCTGGTCCCAGTCGTCGAACCGGGCATCGTCCTCGGACAGCATGAGGGACAGACGGTGATCGAAAAGTGTGAAGACGTCCCGGACGTGGCAGCCATACTCGAGGACGGACCACGTGGCCTCGTTGGGGCGTTCCGTCGCGTCCGGCCGTCGGAGAGCTGCACGCCACCGCGGGAGCATGCTGATGACGTTCCCCGGCACCGTAGCCGGGGTCGCGGCGGAGGCATCGAAACCGCACTCGGGGCAGGGCCGCGACAGGACCCAAGTCCAGTCCTTGGAATCCGGAATGATAGGCATGCCAGCAGTGTAAGGGCATTTGTTCCGGCAGGCATCCCGACCCGTCGCTGCGGCCGGCGCGGCGCCCAGGTGCGGGGCCAAAGCAGCACCGCCGTCCGCCGATGCTCTGACGACGTCGGCCCGGGGCCGCCCAGTTGACGGCCCCGGTCCGAGGACGGACCGGGGCCGGGACGCTGCTAGAGGCTGGCCAGCAGGTCCTTCATCTCCTGGATTTCAGCTTCCTGGGCGGTCACGATCGACTTACTCAGCTGGATGGCGTCGGGGTTCTTGCCTTGGCTGCTTTCAGCCTTGGCCATCATCACCGCGCCCTCGTGGTGGGCAATCATCTGGGCCAGGAACAACTTGGCCGCGTCGGTGCCCTGGGCGGCGTCGAGCTTCTTCAGGTCGTCATCGCCCATCATGCCGTCGCCCATGCCATGGCCGGATGCCATCTGGGTGGGTTCGTTCCAGGTCTTGAGCCAGCCTGTCATCATCTCGATTTCCGGTGCCTGTGCGGCCTTGATCTTTGTGGCGAGTGCGGTGATCCGCGCGTCCATGCCCTGTTCCCTGAGCATCATGTCGCTCATTTCCACGGCCTGGGCGTGGTGCGGGATCATCCCCTGGGTGAACATGGTGTCTGCCGCGTTGTGGTCCGCGGTTGCGGGGGCTGAGCTGGACGCCATGCCCACGCCGCCGCTGCCCATTCCAGGCATGGCGCTGGTGGGTGTGCTTCCGGAGGTGCCAGCGCAGCCGGCCACGGCGATGGCGGCGGAAATGCCGAAGGCAGAAATTGTGGCAGAAATGGTCAGGGTTTTCTCCATGGGGTTAAGACCTTCGATCATCAAATTGGTGTGGTGGCACGCCTGCGGATGACACGCCCGCGCCGCCGGAGGACGGGATGGAGCGTGTCGGGTAAGGAGGGACGCCGGGCACGACACGGCGCGACCCGTCTTACGTCCGGCTGATGGACAGATCGCCCGGCGAAGGACTTGCGGGGAGATAGAAGTAGGCCCTGACGGCGGCGTCGCCGTGCGACTCCGGGTTGTGCATTGAGGCCGGTGCCATGCCAGGCGGGGGCGCGGCCAGGGAGGTCACGGCAGCCGACGGCACACAGGCCGAGTGCATCGATGCGGGATCGGTGCAGCTCGATTGACACATGCACGACGCCGACGGCTCAGCAGCTTTGGTGTTGCCCGCCTGCTCAGGACCCGATGTGGCCGTAGCAGCCGTAGCCATGGAGTCATGGCCCATAGTGCCGACGTGCGGGGCATAGGCAGCCGGATGAGATGCGAGGCCGGTCTCCGGCCGGGAGGACGACCCCGCGGCTTCCGCGGAGGATGTCACCGCCGTCATGGCATGGGCGCCATGCATTCCGGTCATGATGTGCATCCCGAGGAATCCGGCCACGATGGCCAGCACGCCCACCAGCAGGAATCCGCGGCGAAGGGCGGGTGCGGCATAGTTCATGAAAGCTGCGGCCACGGCATTCTCCCTCCGGATAACGGTGGCGGACGTTAGACAGGATAAGGCTACAGGCTGGGCGTTGGCCGGGCCGTCGTCGGGCTTGCCGCCAGCGGCTAGCGGACGTCGATGACGCCCATCATTCCTTGGTCCTCGTGGTCCAGGATGTGGCAGTGGTACACGGAGCGGCCGGTGAAATCCTTGAAGTGGATCCGGACCAGCACCTGTCCGTTGGCGGGTATGTTGACGACGTCCCGCCAGACGGGCGGTCCCGGGGTCTGCCCCTGGTCCTCGATGATCTGCATCGGCCAGACGTGTAGATGGAAGGGATGGTCCATCGGGCTGGGATTGATCAGTGTCCACTCCTCCACCGTCTGCGCGGCCACGGTGGTGTCCGTCCGGCGTGGGTTGAATTCACGGCCGTTGATGGTGAAACTCATCATCCCCATCCCCATGCCGCCGACGGCGAGGGTCAGCTGCCGGTGAGCGGCAACGGCCGCGGTCCTCAGGTCCGCCGCTGCGGGCCAGGACGGCACCGCCGGAGGAAGAGCGGTCGGGGCGCCGGACACCGAGAGGGTCGCCAGCACGAGATCCCCTGTGCCCTGGGCGCCGTTGGGGACCGGCCCAGCCGGTCCCATCATGGCGGCCATGCGGCCGCGATTGTAGTAGGCGGCGCTGAGGGTGGCGTCGCCCGCGACAGCTGTGACCAGGACATCTGCTCGGTTGCCCGGCGCCAGCAGTACGTCGTCCGCGTTCCGGGGTGTGGGGAAGCGGCCGGAATCCATGCCGAGGAGCTGCATCTGCTGCCCGTCCAGGCGCAGCTGCAGGTAGCGGGCCACGCAGGTATTCACGATGCGCCATCGCTCACGGTCTCCCGGCCTGGCGGAAAGTTTCGGGTTGCTTTGTCCGTTGACCAGGACAAGTTCACCTTCCCGGCCGAGCATCCGCTCCATGGGTGAGGCGTCGGTGACGGTTCCTGATCCGTCCAGGGTGATGTCAGAGACGACGATCACCCGCTCGCGGCTGACATTCACGGGCTGTGCGTCCTCGACGATGATGGCACCGAACAGGCCGGCGAAAATCTGATCGGCGACCATGCCGTGATGGTGGGGGTGGTACCAGTACACGCCGGGCGGGTGGTCCGCCGGGAGCCGGTACTCGTAGCTGTACGAGTGCCCGGGCTCGACAACGTTGAACACGTTGTCTCCGTTGCCCTGGGGTGAGACGTGGAGTCCGTGGACATGCAGGTTTGTCGGGACGGCCATGCTGTTGACCAGCTCGACGGCGAGCACGTCCCCACCCCTCAAGCGCAGGGTTGGGCCGGGGACTCCGCCGTTGAAGCCAAGCGCCGATGCCTGCTGGCCGCCGAGCTGCACCGGGCCCGCGGACGCTTCGAGCCTTACCTGCAACCGTCCGTTGCTACTGCGCAGCTGCTTCGGCTCGGTGAAGTCTCCGCCGGCGACGGTCGCGAACCGGGAACTGACCGTCCACCAGAGCCCGGCTCCGCCGGCGGCAATGACTGCCGTGCCGAGCCCGCCCAGCAGGAGCGCGTTCCGGCGGCTCATTGGGAGCACTATTGGTCCTCGCCGAGAACCTTTAGCTGCTCGCGGTATTGCTCCGCCGTCAGTTCACCCCGGGCAAAGCGTTCATCGAGGATCTGCCGGGCCCGGCTCCTGCCGGGGTTGGGCCCCTGCGGTCCCTGCATCCCGCTGTGACTGCCGCCTCCGGCAAACATGCGTACGGCGACCAGTACGAGCAGCGCTATGCCGATGAGCAGGAGGATGCCCCACATCCACATCCAGCCCATATTCATGCCGTAGCCCCACATCAAGACCGGCGTCCTTTCGCCTCGGACCATTGCTATTCCGATTCTTTGGCCGGCCTCGGCTGACCGGTAGAGTCCGAAGGCCTCCCCGCCCGGGCGCCCTCGACGCCGTCCGGCGGCAGCCTCCGCTGTCTTGGTGTGACTCTGCCCTGCGTGGCGACGGACGTCCCTTCCCAGGATTAGCGGGACGAGGCCACGGAGGGCCGGTGGGCGGCCCAGGCGGCGTAGCTGCCGTCGAGTTCAACGATGTCGTACCCGGCGCGGCGAAGGGCGCTCGCCGCGACGGAGTTGCGGACGCCGCTCTGGCAGGAGGTCACGATAGTGCCTCCGGCCGGGAGTTCGTCGAGGTGCCACATGACGCGGCCGCCGCTGAGCTGGTGGGATCCGGGGATATATCCGGCCATGTGCTCGGTCCGGTTGCGGACGTCCAGCACCATGGCGGCGTCAAAGTCGGCCAGATCGGCAGGCTGGATCAGGCGCGGGGTAGACGTGGGCAGGCCTTCGAAGCTGGTGAGGTAGCCGGCGATGTTGTCGATGCCGACGCGGACCAGGTGATCCCACATCTCTTGGGCCTGCTCCTGCCCGGCGGCCAGCAGAACCAACGGGTTCTTATCGGTTTCCGGGTTCACGACCCAGGCACCGTAGCTGGCCACGGACTTGCCGGCGGGAATGTTCAGGGAGCCGGTGACGGTGCCCTCGTGGACCTCGGTGTTGGAGCGGGTGTCTATGAAGGTTGCCTTGTCCGCAGCCAGATCCTTGGCAACGGCGGCGATGTCCAGTTCCTGCAGCGGGGCACGTTTCGTCAGGATTGCCGGGCCGATACGGTTTTCGCGCTTCATCCGCCCGAAGTAGGCGTGGGCGTCCGGCTGGCCGTTGAGAAGTTCATTGACGAACCCCTGCTCGTCGTTCGCGGCGAGGTAGGGGCCCCACCAGGCGTAGAGCCGTTCATAACCGACGGTGGTGGAGGGGATGGCGCCCAGGGCCTTGCCGCAGGCGCTGCCGGCGCCGTGGGCCGGGTGGACCTGGACGTAGTCGGGCAGGGTCAGGAATTTGTCCCGCAGGCTGGCGAAGAGCTGCCTGGCACCCTCAAACCGGGTGTCCACGCCGCCGGCCGCTTCGTCCAGCAGGTCCGGGCGCCCCAGGTCACCGGAGAAGACGAAGTCGCCGGAGAGCAGGTAGCCGGGCTGGTCGCTGAAGGCGCCGTCTGTCACCAGGAAGGACAGGTGCTCCGGGGTGTGGCCCGGGGTATGCAGGGCCTGGATGGTGATGTTGCCCAGGGCGATTTTGTCGCCGTCGTGGAGCCGTTCGCCGTCGAATTCGTACTGCCAGTCCTGGCCGCCTTCGCCGGAGACATAGATCGTGGCGCCGGTCGCCGCGGCAAGCTCGCGGGTGCCGGAGAGGTAGTCCGCGTGAATGTGGGTTTCGGTGACGGCGACAATTTTCATGCCGTTCTTCCGGGCCAGATCCTGGTAGACCGCGATGTCCCGGCGGCCGTCCACAACAACAGCCTCGCCCTTGGCCTGGCAGCCAATCAGGTAGCTGGCCTGGGCGAGGTCTTCATCGTAAATGCGCTCGATAAGCATTGGTGCTCTCCTTCGTGGGGGAAGTTGGTATCTGATCCGGCGTGCCGGCTGTGCCAGGTTTTCGGTACGGAGTGAGGGGCGCCGCTGGAGCCTCTCCAGCGCGAGGATTGGAGTGTTGGCGGGTTGGCGGGTTGGCGGGTTGGCGGGTTGGCGGGTTGGCGGGTTGGAGGGTTGGCGGGTTGGCGGGTTGGAGGGTTGGAGGGTTGGCGGGTTGGAGGGTTGGCGGGTCAGGCGGTGACGGTGCTTGCTGTGACCCATGCCGCTACGGCAAAGATGAGCATCGCGAACGAGATCCGGATGTGCTTGTCCTGCAGCCGGCGGGCAAACCGGGCAGCAAGGAGGGATCCCAGGATGGCCGGGACGGCGAAGCCCAGGACCGTGGGCCACTCGATCGTGAAACCTGCGGCGTGGGCCCCGAAGCCCGCCGTCGAATTGATCACAATGATGGCCAGGGAGGAACCGACTGCCTGTTTCATGCGCAGCCCCAGGAACAGTGTGAGAGCCGGGGTGATCAGGAACCCTCCGCCCACACCCAGCAGCCCTGTGAGGAACCCGACCAGGAGGCCAACCCCCACAGCCTTTGGGGCGCATGTGCGGAAAGCCCGGGTGGGCCCGATGCTGCAGGAACCGTCGGTTTGCTTGGTCCGCGCGAGCATCCGGATCCCCGCGATCACCATGATGACAGCGAAGGCGAGCATGAGAATGTTCGGATCAAGCAGGCGGCCCAGGGCGGTTCCGGCCCAAGCGGCAGGGATGCCCGCGGCACCGACAATCAGGACCACTGGCCAGTTGATGCCCTCACGGAGCCTGGGCAGCAGTGCCGCCAGGGACGAGATGCCCACCACGAGCAGGGAGGTGGGAATGGCCTCCGCGGGGCTCATGCCCACGCCGTAGACCAGGGCGGGAACGGCGATGATCGACCCGCCGCCACCCACCACACCGAGAACGATGCCGACGACGAGCCCCAGAGACAGGGCCGCGATCATGCTGCCGGAGTCTGCTCAGCCGGGATGACCGGCAGGTTCATGATGGCGGTTTCGCGCGTGGGCTCCGTGGCGGACTTGTTCCACGGCATGGCTGAGAGGGCCCGGCCCATGGCGCAGGTGTTGGTCGCCGCGGAGAAAGTCAGGCCGGCGCCGATGACGCCGGCAAGCGTCCGGATCCTGGGTGAGATGAACTTGCCGCCAGCCAGGCCGAGGACCACGAGCGACCCGGCGGCGAGGCGGACCTGCCGCTCCAGGTCCCAGCGGTCCTTGCCCTTGACCACGTCACCCCCGGCCGCCGCGAAGCCGGGGACGCCGCCGGTCAGGACGTAGGCCGTAGTGATGCCGGAAGCTCCGAGGCGCTGCCGCGCCTGTTCAGCGCGGGCCCCTGACTGGCAAACGAGGACGACGCGGCTACCCAGACGGGCGGCGAGCTCATCGGTGTGTTCGGACAGCAGCGGCAACGGCACGTCGTACGACCCGCGGATGTGCACGGACTCGAACTCAGCGGCCGAGCGGACGTCAATGATCATGAGGTCCTGATGCTCGGTGACCCAGCTGCGCAAGGTCTCCGGAGTGAGAGCGGAAATAGCGGTGGAAGGGGAAATCATGGCGGGCCTCTCGAAAGGGGTCGTGGGTGAATACCCCACCGAGTATTGCAGATACCCATGGGGGTATGCAAAGTACCCGGAGGGGTATATTGTTTTGGCAAGCCCCTATGCCGTTGGAGACCCCATGCAGCTCGATCCGCAATGCATCGTCCGCGAAGACACCACCATGGACCGGAAGGAGCTCGAAAAGCTCTTCCTCTCCCTGGCCTAACCAGCGGGGGACATAAGCGGGGGACATCAGGGCACCGTGTCGGGGCAGTTCCCCACCAACGCCCCGCCGCGCATGGCCTGAAAGTGCGGACCAAAGAGTGGACGAAAGCGCGGATTCGGGCGCCGGCCGTGCCCCCCGCCGGCCCCGGAAATCAGCGCCGCGGTTTCTCAGGTACGTGAGGGATGTGGAGGAGTATCATTCCTTCCGGGGGGCGGGCCTGGAAAGAGAATAGCCATGCTCAAGGACAAGCAAGTCGGCGCAGTGCTACCGGCAGCGGACATCGCCCGTGCGCGGGATTTCTACCGCGACAAGCTCGGGCTCGAACCCGAGAACGCGGATGCCGAGGACAACCTGCAGTACAAGTGCGGTGGAGGTACCGGGTTCCTGCTGTACCAGACGCCCAATGCCGGCACGGCCAAGAACACGCAGATCGGCTGGGTGGTCGATGACCTTCCGGGCGCCGTTGCGGAACTGCGGGCCAAGGGAGTCGTCTTCGAAGAATACGACTTCCCGGGCCTAAAAACGGAGGACGGCATCGCCACCACTCCGGACGGAAGCTCGGCCGCGTGGTTCCTGGACACGGAGGGCAACATCCTGAGCCTCAACCACATGGCCTAGCGCCAGCCACAGGATGCGGGCAAAGCTCCCGGGACTGAGGTCGCCGGAGCATGGCCCGGTCACGAGCCCGGCCGGAGCGCGACAGCGCAGCCGGCCGGGTTTCGTGCGTCCCCGGTCCTACATGTCGTTGCCGGCTTCCGGGTCCTCTGACCACGCCATGCTGGGTCCAATGGCGTCGATCGCCTGGGACAGCGGAATGCCGGAGCCGTCGCGGCGGCCGTGCTCGCCGGGGAGTGAGCGCGCCACACCTGCCAGGGAGGACGCCTTGGCCGGACCGTGCCCCGCCCAGCCGAGCAGCAGCGTGTCTTCGCCCTTGAGGAAACGGTGTGCCCGCACCCCGGCAGTCGCCCGGCCCTTGACCGGGTACTCGGCCAGGGCGGTGACCTTCGCGGCCCCGGGGGCCGTGCCCGGCAGCGCGCCTTCAGTTCCCGCGATGGTCACGACGACGGCGGCGGCATCGGCGGGGCTGGCGGTCCCGAAGAACATCACCCGGTCCCCGGCGGCCAGCTTGATCCCGGCCATGCCGCCGGCGGTCCGGCCCTGCGGGCGCACGGCGGAGGCGTTGAAGCGCAGCAGCTGGGCCTGGCGCGTGATGAAGACGAGGTCGTCGTCGTCGGACCCGGCGGGGGCAACGCCCACCACGGTGTCCTTATCCTTGAGCGCGATCGCTTCCCAGTCTTCGCGGTTCAGCGGATAGTCCGGCTGCACACGTTTGACCACGCCCTGGGCGGTGCCGATTGCCAGAACCTGGTCCAGCGGCGCGAAGGCCACCAGCGATTCCCCCTTGAGCAGCGTGATGAAATCCTTGGCCGCCACCCCGCCGGCCATGTTCGGGGTCCCCGAGGTTGGCGGCAGCACCGGCATGTCCATGACCTGCAGGCGCAGCATGCGGCCCTGCGAGGTCACGGCGGCGATCTCGCCGCGGGCGGTGGTTTTGACCACGGAGGAGAAAACGTCATGCCGGGTCCGCGGTCCGGCCTCGGCCAGGCTGTCCTGGTTGGCGGTGCGGGCAATCTGCCCGGACACGGTGAGGATGGCCCAGCAGGGATCGTCCGCGATCTCAAGGGCCAGCGGTGCGGCCTTGCCCTTGGCCCCGGCGGCTGCGCCCAGTGCCGCGGCGACGGTGGGGGAGACGGCCTCGGATTCCAGCAGGACGGTCCGGCGCGGTGTGCCGTATTTCTCCGCGATCTCGCCGAGTTCGTCGGACACCAGGGCACGGAGCAGCACGGGGGAGCCCAGGATCGCCTCAAGCTCCGCGATCTCCCGGCGGAGCTCCTCCTGCTCCTTCTCCAGCTCGACCCGCGAATATTTGGTCAGCTGCCGCAGCCGCAGTTCCAGGATGTAGTTGGCCTGGATCTCGGAGAGATCGTAAATGGACATCAGCCGGGTGCGGGCCTCGGCCACCTCGTCGGAGGACCGGATGATCTGGATGACCTCGTCAATGTCCACGATCGCGACCAGAAGGCCCTCGACCAGGTGCAGGCGGTCCTTTTTCTTGCCCAGCCGGAAGGCGGTGCGGCGCCGGACCACATTGATCCGGTGGTCCACGTAGACCGAGAGCAGCTGGAGCAGCCCGAGGGTCTGCGGCTGGCCGTCGACGAGGGTCACGTTGTTGATGCCGAAGGAGTCTTCCATCGGGGTGTAGCGGTAGAGCTGCTGGAGCACGGCAGTGGGATTGAAGCCGTTCTTGAGCTCAATGACCAGGCGCAGGCCGTGCTTGCGGTCGGTGAGGTCCACGACGTCGCTGATGCCTGTGAGCTTCTTGCCGTTGACGGCATCCTTGATCTTCTCGATCACCTTCTCCGGGCCCACCATGTAGGGCAGTTCGGTGACCACCAGGCCGGTGCGGCGAGCCGAGAGCTGCTCGATGTCCACTTTTGCCCGGGTCTTGAAGGAGCCGCGGCCGGTGGCATAGGCGTCGCGGATGCCGTCCAGGCCCACGATCCGGCCGCCGGTGGGCAGGTCCGGGCCGGGGACGAACCGCATGATGTCATCGAGCGTGGCGTCCGGGTTGTCGATCAGGTGCCGGGCCGCGGCGATGACCTCCACCAGGTTGTGCGGGGCCATATTGGTGGCCATGCCGACGGCGATGCCCGTCGCGCCGTTGACCAGCAGGTTGGGAAACGCGGCCGGCAGCACGTCCGGCTGGGTCAGCTGGTTGTCGTAGTTGGGAACGAAGTCGACAACGTCCTCGTCGAGGTGGTCGGTGAGGGTCAGGGCCGCGGCCGCCAGCCGGGCTTCCGTGTAGCGGGGGGCCGCCGGGCCGTCGTCGAGCGAGCCAAAGTTGCCGTGTCCGTCGATCAGCGGCAGCCGCAGGGAAAAGTCCTGGGCCATGCGCACCATGGCGTCGTAGATCGCGGCGTCACCGTGCGGGTGCAGCTTGCCCATGACCTCGCCCACCACGCGGGCGCTCTTGACGTGGCCGCGGTCCGGGCGCAGCCCCATGTCGGACATCATGTAGAGGATCCGCCGCTGGACGGGCTTCAGGCCGTCGCGGGCGTCGGGAAGGGCCCGCGAATAGATCACCGAATAGGCATATTCGAGGAATGAGCCTTCCATCTCGGACGTGACATCGATATCGACGATGTTCTCTACGAAATCCTGGCTGGGTTCCCCTGCCGGGGGCGTGATTTGGCGGCGTGCCATAAGGCTGGTGGATCCTTCTGAGGGGTGCTGAACGGGGACTGCGTAAGTTTATGACTAGGCTAAGCCTATGGTGGATCAGCCGGCGGACGGCGTATATCCGGAATATTGGGAAGCCGATGTTGTCCTGCGCGACGGCGGCACGGCGCATGTGCGCCCCATCCACCCCTCCGATGCAGATGCGGTCCAGGCCTTCCACGTGGGCCAGTCCCAGAAGTCCATCTACATGCGCTTCTTCGCCTTCAAGTCCAAGCTTTCCAGCAAGGAACTCAAGCGTTTCACCGAGGTGGACTACAAGGACCGGGTGGCCCTGGTGATCACCATCGGCGGCGAAATCCTGGGCATCGGCCGGTACGACCGGCTCGATGACCCGGCCGAGGCCGAGGTGGCCTTCAACATCGCCGACGCCCACCAGGGCCGCGGCATCGGCTCGATCCTGCTCGAACACCTCGCCGCCGCCGCCCGCGAGAACGGGATCCGCAAGTTCAGCGCCGAGGTGCTCCCGGAGAACCGCAAGATGCTCATGGTCTTCTCCGACGCCGGCTACGACGTCAAACGCCACTTCGACGACGGCGTGGTCAGCCTCGAGTTCAACATCGACCCCACCGACAAATCCCGCGCCGTGATGGAATCCCGCGAGCACCGCGCCGAGGCCCGCAGCATCCAGGAACTGCTCGCCCCGGCGTCGGTGGCCGTGATCGGGGCCAGCCGCAAATGGGGCACCGTGGGCTACCAGCTGCTCGAGCACGTGATCGAAGGCGGCTTCAGCGGCCCGGTCTATGCGATCAACCCGGAGGCCCTGGAACTGGCCGGCATGCTCTCCTTCGCCCGGCTCTCCGAGGTTCCCGGCCCGGTCACGCTCGCCGTCATCGCGGTCCCGTACGACGAGGTCCCCAAGGTGGTCCAGGAATGCGCGGCCGCCGGGGTCAAGGGAATCGTGGTGGCCACCGCGGGGTACGCGGACGACGGCGAACGCGGCCTGGCGCGCCAGCGCGAACTGGTCCGGCAGGCCCGCGCCAACGGCATGCGCGTGATCGGCCCGGCGTCCCTGGGCATCGTCAACACCAACCCGGCCGTGTCCCTCAACGCCTCGATGGCACCGGCCCTGGCCCGCCGCGGCGGCCTGGGGCTGTTCAGCCAGTCGGCCGCGATCGGCGTCTCCCTCTACGCGGCCTCCAGCCGGCGCCGGGTTGGCATCTCGACCTTCCTCTCGGCGGGCAACCGCGCCGACGTCTCCGGCAACGACATGATGCAGTACTGGGAAGACGACGCCGACACCACGGCGGTGGGCCTGTACCTGGAATCGATCGGCAACCCGCGCAAGTTCTCCCGTCTGGCCCGCCGCCTCGCCCGCACCAAACCGGTGATTGTGGCCAAGTCCGACGCCATGGGCCTGAACCTGCCGCCCGGGCATGCCGTCCGGACCACCCAGGCTCCCTCGGAAGCGCTGGACGCCATGATGCGGCAGGCCGGGGTGATCCGGGTCGAGACCATCGAAGAGCTCATGGACGTCGCCCAGATCGTCTCGAGCCAGCCGCTGCCCGGGGGGCCCGGCATCGCCGTCTTCAGCAACTCGCGCGCCCTTGGCAAGGTGGTCGCGGACAGTGCCGCCCGCCAGGGGCTCGGTGTGGAACGGATCGTGACCGACGTCGACCTCGACGCGGGCATGTCACGGGCGCTGCCGGCCCTGCGCCGGAGCCTGCAGGACACCCTGACCGCGGACACGGTGTACGCCGCGGTGTTCGCGCTGCTGCCGGCGCACGGTCTCACCGTCGAAAAGATCGCCGGGGTGCTGGCCGAATGCTCCGCGGCGGCCGGCAAGCCGGTGGTTGCCGCCTTTAGCGGAATCCTCGATCCCTCCATCTATGTGGAGGGCATGGTCGGCGCCGAGCCTGAACAGCCACACCAACCCGCTCCCGCCCCGCCGGTCCCGTGCTACTCCAACCCGGGTGCGGCGGTGGCGGCCCTTGCCGCCGTCGTGCGCTACGCCCAATGGCTGGACCGGGACCAGGGCCTGTTCGTGGAACCCGAAGGGTGCCACCCGGAGGCCGCCCGGGCGGACCTGGAGCTGCTGTTGCGCGATGTGGGCGGCGAGCAACTCGTCAGGCTGGACCAAGGCACGGCCGCCCGGCTGCTGGGCCACTACGGCATCCGGCTGGTCCCGTCCGTCGGGTTCGAGACGGCGGAGGAGGCCGTGGCCGCGGCCGGGCAGCTCGGCTGGCCCGTGGCCTTGAAGACCACGGACCCGGCGCTGCGGCACCGGCTGGACCTCGGCGGCGTGCGGCTGGACATCCAGGACGCCGATTCGCTGCGGCGCAACGTGCTGGAGATGCGCAAGTCGCTCGAGCGGTACGGCTCGCCGTCCCTGGAGGTGCAAACCATGGTGCCCGTGGGGCAGGCCTGCACTTTCCGCGCCATCGAAGACCCGCTGCTGGGGCCCGTGATCTCCTTCGGCCTTGCCGGAGACGCCGTAAACCTGCTCGATGACTGGGCCCACCGCGTGCCGCCGCTCTCCGGCTCCGACGTCCACGACTTCATCCGGTCGCCCCGGGCGTCGCGGAAGCTTTTCGGTTACCAGGGCCTGCCCGCCGTCGACGTCGCGGCGCTCGAGGACCTCGCCGCCCGCCTCACCAGGCTGAAGGACAACCACCCGGAGATCGCGCTGGTGCATTTCAATCCTGTCCTCGCCGGGCCCGATGGTGCCTCGATCCTGGCCGCCGATGTCAGGATCGCGAACGCCGCCCAGCGGACCGACAGTGCGCGCCGGGCGATGCGCAGTTAGGGTCCAACCTCCCGGGCTGCGGCCCGCGTCCAGAGCCCGGCAGTTAGCAAGTCCCCAGCTGATCTGTGAAAATGGAGACTATGAGCACCCAGCCTCCAGCACCCAAGCCCCTGGCGACCGCCCCCGCACGCCAGACCGCGCACCACCACGGCCTCCATGACCACAGTGCGCAGGGCCAGAGCCTGGAGGGGGCTCTCCAGCAGGCCGGATTTTACCCCCGGCTCGTGGCCGGCGTCGTCGCCGACGCCCTGGATGGCCGCGATTGCGTGGCCCACCTCGTACATCTTGAGACCCACTTCGACCGGGCCGAGGTCCGCCGCCACATCACCGTCCTGGTGCTGACCGACGACATGTTGGTCATCACCCATGTCGACGACCAGCAGCTCGACGAGGCCGGCGAGCAGACCGTCGCCCAGGTGTCCACCGAGTCCGTTCCCGTCACCCAGATCCGCTCCGTGGTCCTGAGCTATGTTTACGCCCAGCCGCAGGACTACAAGCCTTCCGACCCTGTCCGCGAGCTGACGCTGTCCATTGCATGGTCCGGCGGCCAGCGCCTCGACATGGGTCCGGCCAGCTGCGGGGACCCGCAGTGCGAGGCCGATCACGGCTACAGCGGCACCATCGCCCAGGAAGACATCGTCCTGCGCATCAGCGCCGAAGCGGACGGCCTGCAGGCCGTACAGGACGCCAAGCTCTTCGCCCGCGCGCTCCGTGCCGTAAACACCGGCTCCGCGGCGCCGGTCCCGCACAACGGGCCCGGGCTGCCGCCCCGACCGCGGATGGGCGTGTTCGGAAACCGCCTCAGCCGCGGCCACCAGCGCTGACATGGCCCATTTCCGTCAGCCTGAGCCCGCCGAAGATCAGCTGCCAGTCCCTGTATTGGCTCCTTCCCTGGCCGCCGCCGGCGCCGCCGCAGCCTCCCTGGCCGCCGCTACTGGTCCGTCCCCGCTCCCGCCCGCCCCGGCATTCGGACACCGTTCCATCGCCGAGGTGCTCACCAGTGCCGCCGCCAGCCTGGGTGTCCCGGGGTTTGAGAACAAACTGAACCTTCCGGCCGCCAAACGCGTGTGTGTGGTGCTGGCCGACGGGCTGGGCCGGAACCTGTTGAAGCAGAAGAGCGCCCACACCCCGTTCCTGCGTGCAGTCCAGCAGGCCGGCCAGGGCCAGGTGCCCGTGTCGCTGGACTCGGCGTTCCCGTCCACCACCGCGGCATCCCTCGCCAGCTTTGGCACCGGGCTGTCGGCGGGCCAGCACGGCATGGTGGGCTATGACGTTCTGGATCCGGATCAGGACCGGGTAGTGAACATGCTGGGAAACTGGGACGCCGGTGTGGATCCGCGGACGTGGCAGCCGTTCCCCACCGTTTTCGAACGGGCCGCGGAACACGTCGATGTCACGACGGTCAGCCTGCCGCAGTTCAGCACCTCGGCCATGACCGAGGCCGCGCTCCGCGGGGGCCGCTTCCTCACCGGAACCACATCGCACGCCCGGACTGAAGCGGCCGCCGATGCCATGGCCGGCGCCGGTCCCTCGCTGATGTACTTCTATGTCAATGAGCTCGACAAGGCCGGGCACCGCCACGGCTGCCAGTCAGCCCAGTGGGAGCACCAGCTGGAAGAACTCGATGCCACGGTGCGGCGGCTCAACGCCACCCTGCCGGCCGGCACCACAGTGCTGCTGACGGCGGACCACGGAATGGTGGATGTGGCCGAATCGCAGCGGATCGACTACTCCGCGGAGCCGGCGCTGCTCGCCGGGGTGCGGCACACCGCGGGGGAGCCGCGCATGGTCCACCTCTACCTCGAAAATGGAACGGACGACGCCGCCCGCGGCCGCCTGCTGGCCAACTGGCGGTCCCGTTTCGGCGACAGAATATGGGCCTTCACCCGAGAGGAAGCGATCGCGGGCGGCCTGTTCGGCGACGTGCGGGCCGAGGCCGCCCTGCGGATCGGCGACGTCATGATCGCGGCCCGGGACGCGCTGGCGCTTTACGATACGCGCAGGGTCAGGCCCACTGCCCTGGAGGTCGTGGGCCAGCACGGGTCCCTGACGAAAGCCGAGCGGGAAGTCCCGCTGCTCTACTTCCAGGCCGACGGTAAAAAAGCGCCCCGCGGCTGACGGCTCCGCCGGAAACCGCTGCCTGAAATTGCGGGCCCGGCTCTTATTGGTCGTTGCGGGTTCCGAAGACGATTTCGTCCCAGCTCGGAACACTGGAGCGCTTCGGCTTGGCCGGCTGGCGCTCGGGCTGGTCCGTTCCGGCCTCGTTCCGAGCAGCGGCGTGGGACTCGCGGTGCTGCCGCCGGGACGTTGTTCCGCCGCCGATCAATTCATCCAGGCCAGGGCTCGCCGTCGGTCCGCTCTTAGGGGCCGGGCGCAGTTGTGAGGCCGCGATGGTGACTTCCCGGGTCTCGGTGCTGACGCCGTCGTGCAGTTTCAGGGCATCGTCCTCCTCCGGGAGGCGCGGTGCGAGGCTCAGCCGGGAGAGCATCGACGGCCTGCCGTCGCGCCGTCGCGTGAAGGGGTCGGTTTCCGACTGGGCGGCCGCCTCCACGGCCGGAACGTCCGGCAGGCCGGGGTTGATGACGGCAGGATCGGTCTCGGCCGAGGCGGGATCGCCATCAGATTCGAGGACGGTGTCCGGCTCCGCCGCTGCCGGAAGCCCGGTGGCCTCCGGGACCTCTGATGGACGGGGGTGGGCCGCGGGGACGCCTGTGGTCAGGAGCGTGGCAAGGGCGTCGTCCGCGTCCTCGTCCACGCCGATCCGCTGGCCGCGGCGGGAACGCAGCATGTCCAGCAGCCCGTCGGCGTCTTGTTCCTGGTGGATCCTGTCCTGCTGGAGCAGCATCTGGTGAATGATGCTGTGCTGGCCGGTCGCCGTGCGGGCCGCGGCCTCGGCATCGGTTTCAAAGTCGAAGGGTCGGTCGGAGACGGCCGTAAGGCGCCGGGTGGGCAAGGGGCCTTCGAGCGGCTCAAGTTCGCTCAGTTGCTGGGCCCAGCGGTTGGCGTTTTGCAGGGTCTTCCGGGCGGGATGGAAGGTCCACAGGGCCGGCGGTTCCTCGCCGATTCCGGCCGGGCCGCCGGGTTTGGGCTCGAAGCGGGCCACCACGTTCCAGCTGCCGTCGGGACGTCGCCAGGAGTCCCACTCAAGTGTGGAGGGCTCGACGCCGTAGGCCCTGAGCCGGTGCTCGACCATGTCGCTGAGGGACGCCGGGTTTTCACCAAACACCGACCGGTAGGCGTCGTGGCCCGGGGCTGGGGAGGCGACCTCCACCTTGCGGGCCTGCTGCGCGATGTACTCGCGTTCGGCCAGGACCGGGCCCTCATAGCGCTGGACTTTCTCCAGCGGAATTCCGGACAGCTCCGCCACTTCGGCGGCGGTGGCCCCGTTGCGAATCCTGGTCTGGATGTCGCGCGGTGACATGGCAATAGGGGGTGCGGCCGCGCTGGACGCGGTCTTCGCCGACGTCCGGCTGGCTGCCACCCGAAGTGCTTCATCGATCGGCAGCTGGAACATCTCGCCGCCGGTGCCACTCAACAGGAGATGCTCTCCGTCGTCGTGGACGCCTACAAGCCGTAGATCCTGCATACAAATCCTCCACCCTGGCATTACTAACAATCGAAACTCTGCCACCAGCAGGACGCATTTCGGGTTAGGACGGCAGGCGCGCCGTGATTTTCCGCTACTTTCCGCGACTTTCCGCCGGTTTTTGCCGGTCTGCGGGAGAGATCGGGGACAGGAGACCAGTGGGCTCTGGCATTCGGGAGGCGCTTAAGCAAAAATGACCCGACACCGGGCACAAAAACCGCATGTCCGGCGTTACAACGGTGAACCGTTCCCGGAGCCCAGGGTTACCATCCCGGCGGGCCACCCGGTACGGCGAATCAATCGAACGAATGCGGAGTGTGAGCAACAAATAATGGCGACTGATTACGATGCGCCGCGTAAGACCGAAGAAGACCTCAGCGAAGATTCGATTGAGGCTCTGAAGGCGCGGCGTACGGAAAAGCCTTCCGCCGTGGTGGATGAAGATGAGTCCGACCTCGCCGAAGGCTACGAACTTCCCGGCGCAGACCTGTCCGGGGAGGAACTGCTGGTCCGGGTCCTGCCCGCCCAGGCAGACGAATTCACGTGTGCCTCCTGCTTCCTCGTCCGCCACCGTTCGCAGATTGCCCGCGAAAAGGACGGCCTCAAGTACTGCAAGGATTGCGAGGGCTAGGCACGCGGCACCCCGACCAGGAACCCTTACCCCCGCACGCATTCCATGACCGGGCAGCGGGCGCCGTGAGGTGCCCGCTGGAAGTTGGGAAGAGTAGTGCAGCAGGCGGTGGGAACTAGGCGTTGAGCGCGGCGATCAGTTGCTCCGGGTGGCGGGTTGACGCCAGCCAGTACGGGGTGCGGTCCGAGGGGTCTTCGATCTCGATCCGGACCACCGGATCCACCCAGCCGCGGATACAGAGGAACGCCAGCCCATTGAGCCGGGTGCCCCGTTCCGCCGTCGCCTCCTTGCCCCGGAACGCAGTGGCCTTGCCCAGGAACCCGCGTTCAATCGTTGCCCTGCCCACCCTCAGGGTGGTCCTCGTGACAGTGATCGACGGCGTGGACAGGACCAGCAGCACGGAGATGATGATGAAGAGGACAATCGCTGCGGTAATCCCGGCCCAGATGCTGATGGGCGCCAGCATGAGGATCCCGGCGCTGGAGAACCCCGCCGCGACCAGCCAGATCCAGAAGTTCGGCCAAAGCTTCTCGGAGTAAAGGGCGGTGGAGTCGCTCGGGGCGCTCTTCGGGGCAGGCGCGGCTGCGCTGGATTCGGGCATAAGCACAGCTTTTCATCTTTCCCGGGCTATTTCACCTCGGCCCCGCCCGGCTCCAGCCCGGATCCACCCCGCATCCACCCGCGGGGCGCCGTGCGCGGGCAGGCCAGCGGCGGCTAGGACGATGTTCCTCGCGGGCGTTAGAGTGAGGGACTGTGACTGAAGAAAACACCGCCGTCGCCAGTGCCGCACCGACGGCCAGCGACGCAGCCTATGGAACGCCCACCTTGACGGTACAGCTGAAGATGCTCGACGACGGGCTCGAGCCGCCGTCGTACGCGCACCCGGGCGACGCGGGCGCTGACCTCCGCGCCCGCGAGGACGTCGTCCTCGCCCCGGGGGAGCGCCGCCTCGTCCCGACAGGCGTCTCGATTGCGCTCCCGGATGGATTCGTTGCGCTGATCCACCCCCGGTCCGGCCTCGCCACCAAGCACGGTCTCACGGTAGTGAACGCCCCGGGGACCGTGGACGCCGGCTACCGCGGCGAAATCGCGGTGACTCTGCTCAATACGGACCGGGACAAGGCGATCGAGCTCCGCCGCGGCGATAGAATTGCACAAATGGTCATTCAGCGCGTGGAGTACGCCAGGTTCCTCCCGGTCGAGGAGCTCGACGGCTCCGTCCGCGGCGGGGGAGGCTTCGGCTCCACCGGCGGTTTCGGCGGACCGGCCTGAGCGCAGGTCCCGGCAACACCACGGGAGCCAACTGCGTTTAAGCAGTGCCGCAGGCACTGCAGCACATGCAGGCAATGATGCACGGAATAAGGAGCCGGCCGCGGGGTAGCGGGCGGCCACGCGGACAGGCGCCAGGACGGCGCCGGGCGGCGGTACAGGATCACAACTGAAGGAGACACCCCATGGTTTTTGGGCGCGGCAGGAAAGCCAAACAGGAGCAGCCGACCGGGGCCGATACGGACCAGAACGCTGTGGCCACGGAAGCTGCTGGTGACGCCGCCGCAGCACCGGCCGGGAACGTTGCCGAAACCGCCGGCCGGGCCGCGACGGGCCCCTTCGACGTCTCGGAAATCGACGACCAGGACGGGTACGTGGACCTCGGTGCGCTGCTGATCGCACCCCGCGAGGGACTCCAGCTCCGCTTGGAGGTCGAAGAGGCGAGCCAGCGCGTCGTCGCCGTCACCATGGACCTGGAGGGCTCGAGCCTTCAGCTGCAGGCCTTCGCCGCCCCACGCTCCGAGGGCCTGTGGGATGAAATCCGTGAGCAGATCGGGCAGTCGGTCGGCAGCCAGGGCGGCCAAGTCGAGGAGGTCGAGGGCAGCTTCGGCACCGAACTCGTGGCGAAACTTCCCGCCGGCGGCGCGGACGGCAGCCAGGGGTACCGAGTGGCCCGCTTCATCGGCGTCGATGGCCCGCGCTGGTTCCTCCGCGGAGTCTTCGGCGGCGAGGCAGCCCTTGACCGCGACGCGGCGGCCGGACTGGAGGGGCTCTTCCGGAAGATCGTCGTGGTCCGCGGCGAGAACCCCATGCCGCCGCGTGACCTGCTGCAGCTGCGCCTGCCCAAGGACACCGCCGCTGCACCGTCGCCGCAGGCGGCCCCCGAATTCGAACAGCCCGAACGCGGACCGGAGATAACCCAGATTGGCTGATGCCGCCGGCAAAAAATCCACCGCCGCCATGTCCGTCCGGGACTTGCCGGACCGCGGGCGGGTGCTGTGCCACGGCTTCATCGAGTCCGTCACGTACGTCCCCGCCAACCAGGTGGCTTCCTTCATTGCGATCCTGATCGATCACGACGTACCCGCGCCCGTCAGCCGTTTCCCCGGTTTTGGCGCCAAAGCCGGCTCCGGTGCCGGGGCAGCCAGCAGCCTGCCGGCCAACGGGGTGTCGACACACCGGGTGCGCCCCGGCGCTCAGCGCCAGCGGCCGGCCGGTCCCAAGGAGCGGCTGCGTGTTGTATGGCTGGGCCGGCGCCGGATCCCGGGCGTCGACGCCGGAACGGAGCTCCGGCTCGAGGGCATGGTCACCATCCGCGACGGTCTGCCCACGATCTTCAACCCCCGCTACGAAATACTTTCCCGCCAGGAGGAGCAATGACCTTGCCCGAAAACCCCGAGCGGGCCCGCCCGGAACGGCCTCAACAAAACACCGACCAGCAGGTGCCGGCGGAATCCGCGGACGGCGGCCGGGACATTTCCGCACCCGTGACCTCCGAGCCGACAACCGCCCAGCCCACAGCCGCCCAGCCCGCAACCGCGGCGCCAACTGTCGCCCAGCTTGCCGGGGACTACGCGGCCAAGGCCGGCCTGCACCGGTCGAGCAACGGCAACATCGACGTGCTGAAAAGCGCCGGCGGTATCCAGGGCATCGCCGAGAGCATCCTGCCGGGCCTGGTCTTCCTGATTGCCTTCACCATCGACCGGGAAAACCTGGCGATGGCCGTCACCGCCTCCCTGGCGGTGGCCGCCGTCTTCACCGTGGCACGGCTGGTCCAGCGCAAACCACTGACGCAGGCGCTGGCCGGCTTCATCGGCGTCGGCCTCTCCGCCTGGCTGGCCACCTCGACCGGCAAAGCAGAGAACTTCTACGTCCTGGGGTTCTTCACGAACGTCGGCTACATCCTGGCCATGTCAATCTCCGTGGCCGTGCGCTGGCCGATCGCAGGCCTGCTCTTCGGCTTGATCCGCAATGAGGGCGTGGAATGGCGCAAGGACCCGAAACGGATCAGGGCGTACAGCATCGGCACGTGGGTGATCGTTGCCGTGCTGGTCCTGCGGCTCGTGGTGCAGGTTCCGCTCTACTTCATGGGCGAGCAGGGCCTCGCCGCCCTCGCCACCACCAGGCTGATCATGGGCGCCCCGCTGTACATCCTCGGCATCTGGATTGCCTGGCTGATCACCCGGCCGGCCCCGGTGCAAGCCGCGGCCCCAGAGGCCAACTGACCCGATGCGCAATCAGCAGTGGCCGTTCCCAAGCTTCGGGAACGGCCACTGCTGGTAATGCATCTTTAGGACGACAACCGATCAGCCGTCGAAGCCGTCGTCCCCGGACGGCTGGGTGCCATGGCCGTGCTGGTCCGAGGTCACCGGGTGCTGGTCCTCCAGCGGGGATTCGGGTGCCAGCAGGGCGCGGAGGTCGTCCTCGGCCGCGATCGTGGTGACAAAGAACAGTTCGTCGCCGCCGTCGATCACGTCGTCACGGCTCGGCGTGATGGGCGCCTGGTCCCGCAGGATCGCGACGAGGGTGGCGTCCTCGGGCCACTGGACATCGCCCACGGTCAGCCCGATCACATGCGAGTCGTGCGGGACCGTGAACTCCACCAGCGAGGACACCCCGGTCTGCAGAGTCAGCAGCCGCACCAGGTCACCGATCTCCACCGCCTCCTCCACCAGGGCGGTCATCAGCTGCGGGGTGTTGACCGCGACGTCGACGCCCCAGGAGTCGTCGAACATCCAGTCGTTCTTGGGGTTGTTGACCCGGCCGACGGTACGCCCGACGCCGAATTCCGTCTTGGCCAGCAGCGAGACCACCAGGTTGACCTTGTCGTCACCGGTGGCGGAGACCACGACGTCGGCGTCCTCGAGTTTGGCGTCCTGCAGCGTGCTCAGCTCGCAGGCATCACCGACCAGCCAGTGGGCTCCGCGCAGCCCGCTCCGGCCAATGACTTCCGGCTTCTCGTCGATCAGCAGGATTTCGTGCTTGTGGGCCAGCAACTCGCGGGCGATCGAGGACCCGACGCTTCCGGCACCGACGATGACGACTTTCACTCAGGACTCCTTGGCGGGGGATTTGGCGAGAATGTGGCCGATCTCGGAGCTCCGGTCCACGTTCAGCATGGCGTGGACAGTGTCGCCGTCTTGATAGGACGTGGCGGCAGCGGGCAGCATGCCCTCGCCGAACCGGGTCAGATACGCGATCCGGATGCCGGCCGCCTTCTCGATCGAGGAGATCGGGTGCCCGATCCAGTCGGGGTTGAGGTCAACCTCCGCGAGCACCAGCCGGCCCGAGGGCTCCCGGAAGTCACCGGCGATGTGCTGTTCGGGCAGGATGCGGCGCAGCACCTGGTCGGCGCTCCAGCGGACCGCGGCGACCGTGGGAATGCCGAGGCGCTGGTAGATTTCGGCGCGGCCCGGGTCATAGATCCTGGCCACCACATGGGGAACGTGGAAGGTCTCCCGCGCCACCCGGGTGGCGAGGATGTTGGAGTTGTCGCCGCTGGAAACAGCCGCGAAGGCATAGGCTTCCTCGACGCCGGCGCGCTTCATCGTCTCGCGGTCAAACCCGACCCCCGTGACCTTCCGTCCGGAAAATCCTGTGCGGAGCCGCCGGAAAGCGCGGTCATCCTGGTCGATGATGGCCACCGAATGCCCGGCGTCCTCGAGCGTGTGTGCCAGGGTTGCCCCGACACGGCCACAACCCATGATCACGAAGTGCGCCACATGGGCCTCCTCTTGGTTCTGCGTCTGATACTGCGTAAAACTCTACCGGCCAGCCGGTCCCGGAAGGCCACGGGCACGGGGTGCCGGCCGGCGCCCTTGCGCACACCGGCTTCGCCGTCATGACATCGCGTCCGAATCAGACTAGCTTTGTGTGGTGCTGACAATTTTCAATGCCGTGAAGCGGGTGCTGGTAGGCAAGCCCTTCCGGAACGACCGTCTGGCCCACACGCTCTTGCCGAAGCGGATCGCGCTGCCCATTTTCGCCTCGGATGCACTGTCCTCAGTGGCCTATGCCCCTGACGAAATCCTCCTGACCCTGGCCATCGCCGGCGTGAGCGCCGTCGCCATTGCCCCGTGGGTGGGCCTCGCCGTCATGGTGGTGCTCCTGACCGTGGTGGCCTCCTACCGCCAGAACGTCCACGCCTACCCCTCCGGCGGCGGCGACTACGAGATCGCCAACGTCAACCTCGGCAAATTTGCCGGCCTCACCGTCGCCTCGGCGCTGCTGGTGGACTACGTGCTGACCGTGGCCGTGTCCATGTCCTCGGCCGCGACCTACCTGACCACCGCCGTGCCCTCGCTGCACGGGCAGCAGGCGGCGATTGCCACGATCGGCGTCGTCATCCTGGCCCTCGTGAACTTGCGCGGCATCAGGGAGGCCGGCAGTGTCTTCGCCGTCCCGACCTACATCTTCATGGCCTCCATCCTGGGCATGACCGCCGTCGGGATCTACCAGGCCGTGACAGGCCAGCTGGGGCAGGCACCCTCGGCGGCGTTCGAGATTGTGCCGGAGCCGGGCTTCGACGAAGGACTTGTCGGCCTGGCCGGCGCGTTCCTGCTGCTGCGTGCCTTCTCCTCCGGCGCCGCGGCCCTGACCGGCGTCGAGGCCATCAGCAATGGTGTGCCCAACTTCCAGAAGCCCAAGAGCAAGAACGCGGCCACCACGCTGCTGCTGCTCGGCGTGATTGCCTCCGCGATGCTCGCGGGCATCATCTACCTGGCCAACGCCACCAAGGTGCACATCGTGCTGGATCCGGCGACGGAATTCCTCCTGAACGGCAAACCGCTGGAAGAGGGCTACATCCAGAACCCGGCCATCAGCCAGATCGCGCAGACAGTTTTCGGCGAGGGCTCAATCCCGTTCTACATCGTCGTGGCCGCCACCGGCGTCATCCTCGTGTTCGCCTCCAACACGGCATTCAACGGTTTTCCGGTGCTCGGCTCGATCCTGGCGCAGGACGGCTACCTGCCGCGCCAGCTGCGGACCCGTGGTGACCGGCTGGCCTTCAGCAACGGCGTCCTGGCCCTGGCCGCCGGCGCCCTGGTGCTGATCATCGCCTTCAACGCCGACGTCACAAAGCTCATCCAGCTCTACATCGTGGGTGTCTTCATCTCCTTCACGATGAGCCAGCTGGGCATGATCCGGCACTGGGGCCGGGAGCTGAAGCTGTCCAAGGACCCCTCCGTGCGGTTGCGCCTGATTAAGTCCCGGACCATCAACACGGTGGGCTTTTGCATGACCGCCCTGGTGCTGATCATCGTCCTCATTACCAAGTTCTCGCAGGGCGCCTGGATCGCGCTGCTGGCCATGTTCGTGCTGTTCCTGATCATGTGGAGCATCCGGGCGCACTATGACAACGTCGCCAAGGAACTCGCCGTCGACGAGGACTCCTCGCCGCGTGCCCTGCCCACCCGCGTGCACGCCGTGCTGCTCGTCTCGCACGTGCGCAAACCGGTTCTGCGCGCCCTCGCCTACGCCCGGGCCTCACGCCCGTCGCGGCTGGATGCCATCACGGTGGACATCAGCCCGGAGGAGACCGAGGCGACTGTCGCGGACTGGGAGAAGCTCGAAATCCCGGTGCCGCTGACCGTGCTCGCCAGCCCGTTCCGCGAAACGGTGACCCCCATCATGGAGTACATCAAGAGCATGCGCCGGGATTCACCACGCGACCTGATCGTGGTGTACATCCCGGAGTATGTCGTGGGCAAATGGTGGGAGCAGCTGGTCCACAACCAGACCGCGCTGCGCATCAAGACCCGGCTGCACTTCGAGCCCGGCGTCATGGTGGCCAGTGTGCCGTGGCAGTTGAAATCGTCCGAAGAAGCCAAGAACCTGCAGGATATCCAATGACCCCCGACACCCGGACGCACACCCACACCGATCTCGTCGTCGACGTCGGCCCCGTCGCCCACGGCGGGCACTGCGTGGCCCGGTACGAGGGACGCGTCATCTTCGTCCGGCACGGGATTCCCGGCGAAAAGGTCCGCATCCGGCTGACCGACGACGGCCCGGCCGCGAAATTCTGGCGCGCCGATGTGGTGGAGGTCCTGGAGGCCTCCCCGGACCGGGTGCCGCACTTCTGGGACCTCGCCGATTCCGCGCGCTCCTGGTCGCACCGGCACCCGCCCGTCGGCGGCGCCGAACTCGGCCACATCTCCCTGGCGCGCCAGCGCAGCCTCAAGGCTGACGTCCTGGCCGAGCAGCTCAAGCGGCTGGCCGGCGTCGACCTTCCGCCCGCGGGGCAGATCTCCGTCGAAGCCGTCGGTGCGGCGGCGGGGGCCGGCGCAGGCGCGCCGGAGGGCGACAGTGCGGGGGAGTCCGCCGCGTCCGGCCTGGGCTGGCGGACGCGCGCCGGCTTTGCCGTGACGGCGGCCGGCAAGCTCGGCATGCACGCCCACCGCTCCGATGCCATCCTGCCCGTGCGCGAGATGCCGCTGGCCGTGGACGGGATCAACGCGCTCCGGCTCTGGGACATCGACCTGCAGGGCATCGACCGGGTCGAGGTTGCCGCCCCGGCGAACGGCTCCCGGCCGCTGGTGCTGCTGGTGCCAGCCCCGGGCACCCGGTCCAAGCGGCTCAGCGGCATCCTGGCCCAGCTGCCCGACGACGTCTCGGTCGCCAGCCTGGACCCGGCCACCGGCGAGGTGCTGCAGTTGCGCGGCCGCACCTACGTCCAGGAATCTGCCGCGGGCCACGAGTACCGGGTTACCGGCGACGGCTTCTGGCAGATCCACCGGGATGCCCCGGAGACGCTCGTCGGCGCAGTCACCGGCTTCCTGCACGACGGCGGCTACCTCGCGCCGGGCTCGGTGGTGGCGGACCTGTACGCCGGGGCCGGGCTGTTCACAGCACCGCTGGCCGATGCCGTGGGCGTGACCGGATCCGTGCTCTCGGTCGAGGGAGCGCCTGGAACCAGCCGCGATGCACGCAAGAACCTGCACGACGCCGCCCAGGTCGAGATCGTCCAGGGCCGTGTGGAGCGGGTGCTGCGGCAGAAACCCCGCAACTTCGACGCCCTGATCCTGGATCCGCCGCGCGCAGGTGCCGGCAAAGCGGTCGTCAAGCAGCTGATCGACGCCGGTCCCCGGGCCGTCGCGTACGTCTCCTGCGATCCGGCCTCGTTCGCCCGCGACCTCGGCTACTTCCGGCAGGGCGGCTGGGGGTTGTCCGGGCTGCGTGCCTTCGACCTGTACCCGCACACGCACCACATGGAGACTGTGGCGTTGCTGACTCCCCAACCGTGATGCCACTAGGATGGGCGTAGTAGTCCGTCGTCGCGCTCCATCACTGGCGTTGAATTAACCACTGGCGTTGATTTAGCGGCCGTTCCCTGCGTTCTTACCTGCATTGCGTACCTTGATGTACTGATGCCTGTATTAGTTAGGGCGACCTAACTAGCAAGGGTCCAGTGGCGCGACAAAGATGAAACTGTTGCGAGAGGAGTCCTGCGATGAGCATTGTGGACAGCTTCGGTTCAAAAGGCAAACTTAATGTAGCCGGAACCGAATATGAAATTTTCCGGTTGAACTCCGTCGAAGGTGCAGAAAACCTTCCGTTCAGCCTCAAGGTATTGCTTGAAAACCTGTTGAGGACCGAGGACGGTGCCAACATCACGGCCGACCACGTCCGTGCGCTGGCAGGCTGGGATCCCAGCGCCGAGCCCGACACCGAGATCCAGTTCACGCCGGCGCGCGTGATCATGCAGGACTTCACCGGCGTGCCGTGCGTCGTTGACCTCGCCACCATGCGTGAGGCCGTCAAGGAGCTCGGCGGGGACCCGAAGCGCGTGAACCCGCTGGCACCCGCCGAAATGGTCATTGACCACTCGGTCCAGATTGACGCCTTCGGCAACTCCGGCGCACTGGAGCGCAATATGGAGATCGAATACCAGCGCAACGGTGAGCGTTACCAGTTCCTGCGCTGGGGCCAGACTGCCTTTGACGACTTCAAGGTCGTCCCCCCGGGCACCGGCATTGTGCACCAGGTCAACATCGAGTACCTGGCCCGCACCGTCATGACCCGTGAAGTCGACGGCGTTGTCCGCGCTTACCCGGACACCTGCGTCGGCACCGACTCGCACACCACCATGGTCAACGGCCTGGGTGTGCTGGGCTGGGGCGTTGGCGGCATCGAGGCCGAGGCTGCCATGCTCGGCCAGCCCGTGTCCATGCTCATCCCGCGCGTCGTGGGCTTCAAGCTCACCGGCTCCATCCCGGCCGGCGCCACCGCCACCGACGTCGTCCTGACCATCACCGAGCAGCTGCGCAAGCACGGTGTGGTCGGCAAGTTCGTCGAGTTCTACGGTGAAGGCGTCGCGGCTGTGCCGCTGGCCAACCGTGCAACGATCGGCAACATGAGCCCGGAGTTCGGTTCCACCGCCGCGATGTTCCCGATCGACGACGTCACCCTCGACTACCTGCGCCTCACCGGCCGGTCCGACGAGAACGTCGCCCTCGTGGAGTCGTACGCGAAGGAACAGGGCCTCTGGCACGACCCCTCCCGCGAGATCAAGTTCTCCGAGTACCTCGAGCTGGACCTGTCCACGGTTGTTCCGTCGATCTCCGGCCCGAAGCGCCCGCAGGACCGCATCATCCTCACGGAGTCCAAGGCCCAGTTCCGCGAGGACCTGCGCAACTACGTGAAGGAAGACCTGGCCGACGGAAGCCTGGACGAAGCGATCGACGAAAGCTTCCCGGCTTCGGACTCGCCCTCGTTCACCGCCTCTTCGTCGCACCTGAGCGACGTGGCCCCGCACGCGCACGGCCCGAAGTCCAACGGCCGCCCGTCCAACAAGGTCAGCGTCAAGACCGCGGACGGACGCGAGTTCGAGCTCGACCACGGCGCGGTCTCGATCGCCTCGATCACCTCCTGCACCAACACGTCCAACCCGTCCGTGATGCTGGCCGCCGCATTGTTGGCCCGCAACGCCGTCGACAAGGGCCTGACGTCCAAGCCGTGGGTCAAGACCTCCGTGGCCCCCGGTTCCAAGGTGGTCACCGACTATTACAACAAGTCGGGCCTGACCCCGTACCTGGAGAAGCTCGGCTTCTACATCGTGGGCTACGGCTGCGCCACCTGCATCGGCAACTCCGGTCCGCTCGACGCCGAGATCTCCGAGGCCATCCAGGCCAACGACCTCTCCGTCACCGCGGTGCTCTCCGGCAACCGTAACTTCGAAGGCCGGATCAACCCGGACGTGAAGATGAACTACCTGGCCTCCCCGCCGCTGGTCATCGCCTACGCCCTGGCCGGTTCCATGGACTTCGACTTCGACAACGACGCCCTGGGCCAGGACGAGGCCGGCAACGACGTCTTCCTGAAGGACATTTGGCCGAACCCGGTCGAGGTCCAGGAAGTCATCGATTCCTCGATCGACAAGGAAATGTTCGCCCGCGGCTACGAAGGCGTCTTTGAAGGCGACGATCGCTGGAAGGCGCTCGACACCCCCGCCGGCGACACCTTCGCCTGGGACGAGAAGTCCACGTACGTCCGTAAGCCCCCGTACTTCGAGGGCATGAAGGCCCAGCCGGAGCCGGTCCAGGACATCACCGGTGCGCGCGTGCTGCTCAAGCTGGGCGACTCCGTCACCACGGACCACATCTCCCCGGCCGGTTCTTTCAAGTCGGACACCCCGGCCGGCCAGTACCTGCTGGCCAACGGTGTGGAACGCAAGGACTTCAACTCCTACGGCTCGCGCCGTGGCAACCACGAGGTCATGATCCGCGGCACGTTCGCGAACATCCGCATCAAGAACCAACTCCTGGACGGCGTGGAGGGCGGCTTCACCCGCGACTTCACCCAGGCCGACGGCCCGCAGGCCTACGTCTACGACGCCGCGCAGAACTACCAGGCAGCCGGCACCGCGCTGGTGGTCCTGGCAGGCAAGGAGTACGGCTCCGGTTCGTCCCGTGACTGGGCTGCCAAGGGCACCGCGCTGCTGGGCGTCAAGGCTGTCGTGGCCGAGAGCTACGAGCGCATCCACCGCTCGAACCTGATCGGCATGGGTGTCCTCCCGCTGCAGTACCCGGCCGGCCAGAACGCCGCCAGCCTGGGCCTGACCGGTACAGAAACCTACGCAGTTGAGGGCGTCACCGCCCTGAACGACGGCACCACGCCGAAGACACTCAAGGTCACGGCCACCGCTGAAGATGGTTCCGTTACGTCCTTCGACGCCGTGCTGCGCATCGATACCCCGGGCGAGGCGGACTACTACCGCAACGGCGGTATCCTGCAGTACGTCCTGCGCCAGATCTCCGCGCACTAGCGGAGCTGCCGGGCACGTTCCGGTAACGCATGCAAAGGCCCCGGCCGGTCAGTGACCGGCCGGGGCTTTTGCGTTCCCGGCTTCGGCCGTGATGCTGGATCTGGATCTGGATCTGGATCTGGAGCGGGGAGCGGGGAACGGGGGTGCGGAGAGCGTGCAGGGCGCCGGTGCCGGCCTCCGGCGCGGCGGCCCGCCCGGAGGCGTTAGAGTTAAAAGGCATGTCTACCACCCGAAGGAGGGGCCGTTGGGAATCTTGGACACCATCCGGAATCCGCAGGACCTGAGTAAGTTGTCCGGGGCGCAGCTGGATCAGCTGGCAGCCGAGGTCAGGGATTTCCTGATCGGCAACGTCTCCCGGACGGGAGGTCACCTGGGCCCGAACCTCGGCGTCGTCGAGCTCACCATCGCGGTGCACCGGATCTTCGATTCCCCCCGCGACAGCATTGTCTTCGACACCGGGCACCAGTCCTACGTGCACAAGCTCCTCACCGGACGGCAGGATTTCAGCACGCTTCGCCAGCAGGGCGGCATGTCCGGCTACCCGGACCGCGGCGAATCCGAACACGACATCGTCGAAAGCTCGCACGCGTCCTCCTCGCTGTCCTGGGCCGACGGCATCTCGCGCGCCCGGCAGCTGACCGGCGACGGCGACCGCTTCGTCGTCGCGGTGGTGGGCGACGGCGCCCTGACCGGCGGCATGGCCTGGGAGGCCATCAACAACATCGCGGCGGACAAGAAGCGCCGTGTCGTGATTGTGGTCAACGACAACGGCCGCTCCTACGCCCCGACGGTCGGCGGCTTCGCCGACTACCTCGCGTCCCTGCGCCCCACCATCGATTCCCTCCGGGCCGCCCCCTCCTATGAAGGCACGCTCGAGTGGTGGAAGCGCAAACTGCAGAAGGGCGGCCCCGCGGGGCAGTTCACCTACAAGAGCCTGCATGCGATGAAGAAGGGCATCAAGGACTGGTGGGCCCCGCAGGGCATGTTCGAGGATCTCGGCATGAAGTACATCGGTCCCGTCGACGGCCACGACCTCCAGGCCATGGAAAACGCCCTCTCCACCGCCAAGAACTATGCCGGCCCCGTGATCGTGCACGCCATGACGGAAAAGGGCCACGGCTACGCCCCGGCCCGCGCCCATGAAGCGGACCAGTTCCATGCCGTGGGGATCATCGATCCGGAGACAGGAGCACCCACCGAGGCCGGCGGCGCGAAGTCCTGGACCGCGGTGTTCGCCGACGAGATCGCCGACATCGCCGACGAGCGCCAGGACATCGTCGGGATTACCGGTGCCATGCTGATTCCGGTCGGGCTGCACAAGTTCGCCGCCCGGCACCCGGAGCGCGTGTTCGACGTCGGCATCGCCGAGCAGCACGCCCTCACCTCGGCTGCCGGCATGGCGTTCGGGGGACTGCACCCGGTGGTCGCTGTCTACGCGACGTTCCTGAACCGTGCCTTCGACCAGCTGCTGATGGATGTCGCCCTGCACAAAGCCGGCGTCACGATCGTGCTGGACCGGGCCGGCGTCACCGGGCCCGACGGCGCCAGCCATCACGGCATGTGGGACATGGCCATGGTCCAGATCGTCCCCGGACTGCACCTCGCCGCGCCGCGCGACGCCACCCGGCTGCGGGAGGAACTGCGCGAGGCTGTGGCCATCGAAGACGCCCCGAGCGTGCTCCGCTACTCCAAGGGCAACGTCGGCCCCGCAGTCGATGCGGTCGAACGCCTGGAGGACGGCGTGGACGTGCTGGCCCGCCGGCCCGCTGGCGCGAGCGAGAACGACGTCCTGATCGTCAGCGTGGGCGCCATGTCAGAACTCGCGCTGGACGTCTCCAGCCGGCTCGGTGCCCAGGGCATCAGCTCCACGGTGGTGGATCCGCGCTGGGTCCTCCCGGTCAGGCAGTCCATCATCGATCTCGCCGCGCGCCACCGCCTGGTCATTTGCATCGAGGACGGGGTGCGGGCCGGCGGCGTCGGCTCCCGGATCCGCCAGGAGATGCGTGCCGCGGGCGTGGACACCGCCCTCAACGAGGTCGGCCTGCCGGTCGAGTTCCTCGATCACGGCACGCGCAGCCAGGTGCTCGAACGCGTGGGAATGACCGCCCAGCAGATCACGCACGACGTCGTCGCCCAGGTCCTGGGCACCAAGGTGCCGTTTGCGCGCCCCCTGCCCGGCCAGGAACACCCCAGCACCGGCAGCATCCCGCTGCTGTAGCCAGCACATCCGTTGAGCACTACCCGTGGCGCCACTGAATCCGGCGCCGGACGGTCCAGGAAGGAACTGGCATATGAGTGGAATTATCAGAGTTTACAAACGTGACGAAGAGGGCACCCTGCACTTTAGGGAGGCCTGGTTTGATGAGGACTACAGCCAGTTCGTAATGAACCACGGCGTCGTCGGACACCAGAGCAAGACGGACGAGACCGACGTCGCGGATGCCGAAGCCGCGGAGCGCCTCATGGACGCCTTCGCGGCACAGTGCGCCGAGGACGGCTACGCCGAAATTCCGGCGGAAGAACAGTCCTGGGTAGTGGCCCAGTACGCGCTGAAGACCAAAGAGGGGACCAGCCGCGACCGGTATCTCGAGGAAAAAGCCAAAGACGCCCTGATCAGCCATCTGGCCTGGCGGGGCCTGGGGATCGTGGACCGCAGCGAATTTTCCGACGCCCGGCTCAACATCTTCTGCCTCACCCCGGACGTGAATAAGACGGTCAACGCCATTAAAGTCTGCATCCGCGGCGAAGACCTCGACTTCACCAAACTGAGCATTGGCGCCGCGCCGTTTGGCGAGGATACTTTCAAGCTCAAGCACTCGCCGAAGCCGGCAAACAGCTTCACGCTTTAGGCAGCACGGGCAAGGAGCCGGGCACGGCTCACACCAGTTTGGGGGCACGGACTGAAAGGCAACGCAATGACGCGCAAACCCTCGAAACCAGGCTGCACCCCGCTGCCCGCGGGACTCGCGGCGCCGGCGCGAAAGTCGCTCGCGCACGCGGGGGTCGAGACCCTCGAACACCTCGTGCAGCTTGGCCGGCGGCGGCTTGCCGGGATGCCGGGCGTCTGCCCCCGCACCCTCGCGCAGCTCCAGGACGCCATGGACGAGCACGGGCTGAAGCTGCCGGCAGGGTAGCGGGTCCCGCTCCTCCGCCGCCCGCGGCTGCCTGGCCGGGACACCCGCCGGGGCGATATAGGCTAAAACCATGACTGAATACCGCCGTGTTGGAAATTCCGGACTGTCCGTCTCCGTCGTGGGACTTGGCTGCAACAACCTGGGCCGGTCCGGGACCGTGACTGAATCGCAGGAAGGCACCGACGCCGTCGTGCACGCGGCGCTCGACGCCGGGATCACCTTCTTTGACGTCGCGGACACCTACGGCCGCGAGCCCGGCCTCAGCGAGTCCATGCTCGGCAAGGCCCTCGGTTCCCGCCGCGACGACGCGGTCATCGGCACGAAGTTCGGCATGGACATGCGCGGCGCCAACGGCGAGGACTTCGGCGCGCGCGGATCCCGCCGCTACATCATCAAGGCGGCGGAGGCCTCGCTGCGCCGGCTCGGCACGGACTGGATCGACCTCTACCAGTTCCACACCCCGGACCCGCTTACGCCCATCGACGAGACGCTCTCGGCCCTCGACGACCTCGTCACCAGCGGCAAGGTCCGCTACATCGGCCACTCCAACCGGGCCGGCTGGCAGATCGCCGAGGCGGAGTACGTGGCGCGCGCCCGCGGGGGAACCCGCTTCATATCGAGCCAGAACCACTACAACCTGCTGGACCGGCGCGCCGAACTCGAGGTAACCCCGGCGGCCGAGGCCTACGGCCTGGGCGTCCTGCCGTACTTCCCGCTCGCCAACGGCCTGCTGACCGGCAAATACTCAGCCGGCCGGGCCCCCGAGGGAAGCCGGCTCAGCCACACCCGCACCAACCTGGTCCACGACGCCGACTGGGAACAGCTGGGTGCCTTCGGCAAGTTCGCCGCCGACCGCGGGCTCAACGAAGTCCAGGTGGCCTTCTCCTGGCTGGCCGCCCAGCCGTCCGTCAGCAGCGTCATCGCCGGCGCCACCACGCCGGAGCAGGTGCGCCAGAACGCCGCCGCCGTGGCCTGGAAACCCAGCCATGCCGACCTCGCCGAGCTGGACGACCTCTTCCCGCGCACGCCCAAGGTGGCGCTGTTCTGAACGATGCTGCAAGCGCCGGTGCGGCCGAACCTGCCGTGACGCATTCGATCCTCATGGACGTCGACACCGGCATCGACGACGCCCTGGCCCTGGTCTACCTGCTGTCCCGGCCCGAAGTCCACGTGCAGGCGATCACGTGCACGGCCGGGAACGTCGGGGCCCGGCAGGTGGCGCTGAACAATCTGGCCCTGCTGGAGCTGTGCGGCCGCGAGGGCATCGAGGTGGCCATCGGCGCCGAGGTCCCGCTGGAAATCCCGCTGGTCACCACCGAGGAGACCCACGGGCCGCAGGGCATCGGCTACGCCGAGCTGCCGCCGCCCCGCCAGCAGATCTCGGCGCGGCACGCCGTCGACGTCTGGGTGGAGGAGGTGCGGGCGCACCCGGGGGAGCTCACCGGCCTGATCACCGGTCCGCTGACCAACTTCGCCCTCGCCCTGCGCCGGGAACCGGACCTTCCCCGGTTACTCAAGGGACTTGTGATCATGGGCGGCAGCTTCTACTACCAGGGCAACACGACCCCGACGGCCGAATGGAACACCTCGGTGGATCCGCATGCCGCCAAGGAGGTGTTTGCCGCCTATCGGGGCCTGCCCGAGGACAAACTGCCCGTCCTGTGTGCCCTGGAAATGACCGAGCGGATCGAGATGCACCCCGAGCACCTGCGCCGCCTCGGCGAGGCCGCCGGTGCGCCGGAGCCCGAACTCGTCCTCCCGGAGCAGCCCGAAGGCCAACGCAGCCAGTCCCGGAACCCCCTCGTCGCGTGCCTGTCCGACGCACTGCGGTTCTACATGGAATTTCACCGGCTCTATGACCAAGGTTATGTAGCACACGTGCACGACGCCTTCGCGGCCTGCGCCGCCGCGGGACGCACACCGTTTGCCACCCGGCTGGCCACGGTCGACGTCGAAACGGATTCGCCACTGCTGATCGGCACCACGGTGGCCGATTTCCGCAGGGTGTGGGGGTTGGCGCCGAACGCCAGGATCGTCTCCGACAACAACCCCGGACACTGCTTCGACGAACTGATTTCCTCGGTCGGCGCCCTTGCCCGGGCCGTGGGACGCCGACCGCCGACGGGCTGAAACCGGACATCGTTGCTGGATCAATGGGGGAGTGCCCGGACGGGTCTGCAGATCGCTAGAATGGCCCCCGCTCGCTAGGATGGTAGCTGCGCCGAGGTGACATGAGGCGGAACTTGTTGCACCCAGCCAAAGGAACACCCCTCATGTCACAGCCAGCCCTCACCATCATTGCCCCTGGACAGGCGGCCGTCCGCAGGCGCCGCCTGCTCGAAATCTCCGGCGCCGCCGCGATCGCCGCCACCTACGTCTTCCTGGTGCTGACCCAGCCCGCTGACATTGCCAACGGCCCGGCCAGCGTCTCGGCCCTCGTTGCCCTCGGCGGCTTCCTGCTCGGCGCCGTGCTGCTGATTGTGGCCGTCCTGCCGGCGCTGCCCACCTCCACCGTGGTCCTCATCCCGGTGGCGCTGGTCCTGAACGTGGTCCTCGGACAGCTGATGGGCAGCACGGGCCTGCCGTTCTACATCGACGCGATCGGCACCGTCCTGATCGCCGTCCTCGCCGGACCCGCAGCGGGTGCCGCGACGGGCGCGCTGAGCAGCATTGTCTGGTCCTTCTTCAACCCCACCGTCCTGCCGTTCGCCGCCGGTGCCGCCCTCATCGGATTCCTCGCCGGCATGGCCGCCCGCGGCGGCCTGTTCCGCCGCTTCTACCTCGCCCCCGTTGCCGGCTTCGTCACCGGCATGCTGGCCGGCGTCGTTTCCGCCCCGATCGCCGCGTTCGTCTTTGGCGGCACGTCAGGGCTGGGTACCGGGGCGATCGTCAGCGCCTTCCGCGCCATGGGGGACACCCTCCTGGCCGCCATCACCAAGCAGGCCCTGATTTCCGACCCCATGGACAAGGCGATCGTCTTCACCATCGCGGCGCTGCTCGCCTATGCCCTGCCCCGCCGGACCACCTTCCAGTTCCCCTTCGTGCGGCGCTACCGGGTGCTCGCCGGCAAGGCCCCGGCAGCCCCGGACGCCTGAGCCTGCGGCGGCCGGGACACCCAGACACTGCGACACTGACACCGCGATCATGACACCGCGTCTGCACCCCTTCACCGGGCTGACCCTCGCCGTATGCGCCGCCGTGGTCACGACGGCGGCCGCGTCTTGGCCGCTGTCTGTCGCCGTGGCCGTCGCCGCGGTGGTCCTTGCCGCGCGCCATGGCATTGCGGGGCGTGTCCTGACCGCTGGAGCGGTGATCCTGACGCCCCTGTGCCTGTCCCTGCTGGTGCTGCACGGCCTCTTCTTCCCTGAGGGCCAGACCGTGCTGGCCCAGTGGGGCCCGGCGAGGGTCACGGCCGAGGGTCTGGGCTTCGCGCTGGAGCTGGGAACCCGGACCACGGCCTGCGTGCTGGTACTCCTGCTCTTTTCCTTCACCGTGAGCGTCCCCGACCTCGTCTCCGCCCTCGCCGGGCGCAGGATCCCACCGCAGTTCGGCTTCGTCCTGGCCTCCACGCTCACCCTCCTGCCCGCCGTCGCGGGCCGCCTGGACCGGATCCGGCAGGCCCAGGAATCCCGCGGGATGGTGGTCGGACGTGGCCTGCTGTCCCGCCTCGGCACCCTCCGTCTGCAGATGGTGCCGCTGGTCCTGGCCCTGATCGACGACGCCGGAAGCCGCGCCCAGGCGCTCGACGCCCGCGGTTTCGGCGGCCCGGGACCCCGGACCAGCTACCGCCAAGTCGCCGACCCGGCCGCCCAGCGGCTCACCCGGGCAGCCGCACTGGTATTCGCGGCGGCCGCTGTCGCCGGGCGGATTGTGGCCTCCTGGCCTGCCGGGGTGGCGTCATGACGGCCACCACACGCACGGCGCTGCAGATCCGGATCGAGGCGTTCACGTTCCACGGCGATGACACCCCGGTCCTGAGGGACGCCGCGCTCTCGGTCACGCCGGGTTCCCTGACCGCCGTCCTGGGCGGGTCCGGGAGCGGAAAATCCACGCTGGGCAAACTGTTGGCCGGCTGGCTCCGGGCCGGTCACGCCGGACAACTCCGCGGCAGCCTGGAGCTCGACGGCACCGTGCTGGAATTCTGCGGCGTGGCCGACGACCCGCGGATCAACCCCGCGGAGTGGTCCCGCCGCGTGGCCTTCGTTCCGCAAGACGCCGCGGCGATGCTCTCCTCGGTGCGCGCCACGGTCGCGGAGGAGCTGGCCTTCGGCCTGGAAAACCGCGCGACGGCCCGGGAAGACATGCTCCGCGCGGTGGAGCGCACCGCCGCCCGCACTGGACTCTCTCACCTGCTGGACCGGGACCCGGCCACGCTCTCCGGAGGGGAGCTGCGCCGGCTCGCCGTGGGCTGCGCCGTCATCACGGAACCGGACGTGCTCATCCTGGACGAGCCGCTGGCATCGCTGGACGCTGCCGGAGCCGCACAAGTCGAGGACCTGGTCCGCAGCCTCCGCGCCGCCGGGACCGGCGTCGTCCTCCTGAGCCAGGCGGCGGACCGGCTCGCCGGGGAAGCCACGCACTGGACCATTCTTGACGCTCGGACGGCGCACGACGGCAGGAGGGGCACCGCTGCCGGGACGGTCACCGCTGCCGGGACGCCGGCGCAGCTGACCGGTTCGGCCGAACTGGAGCGCGCCGGAGTGATTGGCGGATGCGGGCCCGGCGTTGCCGCCGGCGCCCGCCGTTCCGGGCCGGTGCCTGCCGCGGCGCCCGGTCCCGGGCCGGCATCGCTGGAACTGCGCGGGGTTGGGTTCGGCTACGCCCGGGACCCGCGGCGGCACGGCGCCGGCGCGCAGGACCGGGTCCTGCGGGACGTGGACTTCGCCGTGCGCCCGGGCGAGATCATCGCCGTGACCGGGCCCAACGGCGCCGGCAAGTCGACACTGCTGCGCCACTTCAATGGACTGCTCCGGCCCTCGGCCGGGGACGTGCTGGTCTGCGGGCGCAGCATTGCCGGAGTACCGGTGGGAAAGGTCGCGGCCTCCATAGGCCTGTTGTTCCAGCACCCCCGGGACCAGCTCTTCGAACGGACCGTCCTGCGGGAGGCCGCGTTCGGACTCCGGCAACTGTCCGGGAAGGCCGGCGCCGAGGGCAAGGCCCGGGCCGCACTGGCCGCGGTGGGCCTGTCCGGTACGGAGGAGGCACACCCGGCCGAGCTGTCAGCCTCCCGGCAGCGGCTCCTCGCCCTGGCCACGGTCCTGGCCCGCGAACCGGCGGTGTTGGCCCTGGACGAACCGACCGTCGGGCTGGACAGACACGGCCTCGAGTCCCTGCAGCGCGCCGTCGAACGCGCCGCCGCGCGGGGCGCCGCCGTCGTCATGGTCACCCACGACCTGGACTATGCACGGAGCACCGCGCACCGCGTCCTGGAACTCAGCGGCGGGAGCCTGCGGCAAATCTGACAGTGGCCGCGGGGCAGGCACGGATTCCAACGCGCAATGTGTGACGCGCAATGCACATTGCCTGGAGTTTCCGCATCAGAGCAGGCTAGTCATTAGCAGCACCATGGCGCCGCCGGGATGCCCGGCCCCTCTCACGAAAGCAGCGCCGCCGCCCGGACCACAGTCCGGGCGGCGGCGCCAACAAAAGCGGGAGCGGTGATCCCGGGCGTTAGGCCGGTTCTGACGCCACGCCCGGGGCCAGGAACTTCTTGCCGTTGACCCGCTCCGAGGCGCCCACCCGGTCCAGATACGGGGTGATGCCGCCCAGGAACATCGGCCAGCCCGCGCCCAGGATCATGCAGAGGTCAATGTCCTCGGGACCGGACACAACGCCTTCCTCGAGCATCAGTCCGATTTCCTCCGCCAGGGCGTCCTGCGTCCGGCGCAGCACCTCCTCGCCGGTGGACGGGGTGCTGCCAAAGGACATCAGCGCCAGCGTTTCGGCCGGAATGAACGGCTTGCCGTCCGGACCCGGCACCGGTGTCCCGTTCTGCGCGGCCCAAATGGACGTCACACCGTTGTCGATCAGCGCCTGCAGGTTCGCCGAGACCCCGAAGCGGTCCCCGAACGCCGTGTGCAGCGATTCCTGGACGTGCTGCGCCACGGGCAGGCCCACCATGGCGCCGAGCACAAACGGCGTCATGGGCAGGCCCATCGGCCGCAGCGCGTTATCGGCCACGTCGGCGGGCGTGCCCTCGTCGAAGGCCGCGGTGACTTCACCCATGAGGCGCAGCAGGACGCGGTTGACCACAAACGCGGCGGCATCCTTGACCAGCACCGCCGACTTCTTGAGCCCTTTGGCGAGCTCGAACGCGGTGGCCAGCACGGCGTCGTCGGTCTTCGGTGCCCGCACGATCTCCAGCAGCGGCATCACGGCCACCGGGTTGAAGAAGTGGAAGCCGACCAAACGCTCCGGGTGCTCGAGGTCCGCCGCCATCGCCGTGACGGACAGCGAGGACGTGTTGGTCGCGAGGATGCACTCTTCCGAGACGATCGCCTCGACCTCCTTGAAGACCTGCTTCTTCACGTTGAGTTCCTCGAAGACGGCCTCAATGACGAAGTCGGCGTCGGCGAAGGCCTCCTTCGAAACTGATCCCGTGACGAGCGCACGGGTGCGGTTGGCGGCGTCGGGGCTGAGCCGGCCCTTCGCCAGCAGCTTGTCCACCTCGGCGTGGACGTAGCCCACGCCCTTGTCCACCCGGGCCTGGTCGATGTCCGTGAGCACCACGGGCACCTTGAGCTGGCGGGCGAAGAGCAGGGCGAGCTGGCTCGCCATCAGCCCGGCACCGACGACGCCGATCTTCGTCACCGGGCGCGCGAGTTTGCGGTCCGGGGCGCCGGCGGGACGCTTGGAGCGGCGCTGCACGAGGTCCAGGAAGGCGTACACGGTGGAGCGGAACTCGTCGGTCTGCATGAGGTCAGCGAGCGTCTCGCATTCGAGCTCAGCGGACTGCGCCTGGGTCAGGGTGCGGTTGGCCTCCATGACGTCCAGGACCTTGGCGGGCGCGGGGGATGCGTTGGAAGTCTTGGCCTCCACGAAGGCCCGGCCCTTGGCGACGGCGGCCGCCCAGCGGGCGGCGACCTCCGGTGCGGACGGGTCCACGGCGTTCACCCGCTCCGGCGCCGCGGCGCCGGCAATGACTTTCGCGGCCCACGCCAGGGACTGTTCCACAAAGTCGGCCGGCTCGAACATCGCGTCCGCCATGCCCAGCTGGTAGGCCTGCGGCCCGGTGAGCGTGCGGTTGTTGCTCAGCGGATTTTCGATCATGACCTTGAGGGCATTCTCGGGTCCGATCAGCCGCGGCAGGATGTAGACCCCGCCCCAGCCAGGAATGAGTCCGATAAACGCCTCGGGAAGGGCCAGGGCGCCGGCGCCGGTGGACACCGTGCGGTAGGTGGACTGCAGCGCGATCTCCAGGCCGCCGCCCAGAGCCATGCCGTTGATGAATGCGAAGCTGGGGACGCCAAGGTTCGCCAGGGTCGCGTAGACGTCGTGGCCGAGCTGTGCCATCCACAGGCCCTCTTCGCGTCCGCTGACGGACTTGACCGTGGAGAGGTCGGCGCCGGCCACGAGGAAGTACGGCTTGCCGGAGACGCCGACGCCGGCAATCTCGCCCCGGGCGGCGCGTTCCTTCAGCCCTTCCAGGACCGTGCCGAGCTCGATCAGCGTGTTGGGTCCGAGGGTGGTGGGTTTGGAGTGGTCCAGGCCGTTGTCCAGCGTGACCAGCGCGAGGGTGCCGGGGCTCTTGCCGTTGACGGCGGGGAGCTGGATGTCCTGGACGTAGGAGTGGGTGACCGTCTCGTTCGGGAAGAGTTCGGCAAGCTTGCGGAAATCAGCGGCGCTCATGCTGTGGCTCCAGTCTCGGTGGTCGTGGTCTCTGCGTGCTGTGCTTCGGTGCCGTAATCCGGGTGATGCGGGTTCTCCCAGATTACGGTGGCGCCCATGCCCAGGCCGATGCACATCGTGGTCATGCCGAAGCGGACCGAGGGGTCCTCCTCGAACTGCCGGGCCAGCTGGTTCATCAGCCGGACCCCGGAGGACGCCAGCGGGTGCCCGACGGCGATGGCGCCGCCATAGCGGTTGACGCGGGGGTCGTCGTCGGCGATCCCGAAATGGTCCAGGAAGCTCAGGACCTGGACGGCGAAGGCCTCATTGATTTCGAAGAGGCCGATGTCCCCGATGCCGAGTCCGGCGTTCTTGAGCGCCTTCTCGGTGGCCGGGACCGGGCCGATCCCCATGACCTCGGGATCCACGCCGGCGAAGGCATAGCTCATCAGGCGCATCCTGACCGGCAGCCCGAGTTCCTCGGCGGCTTCGGCGGAGGCCAGCAGGGCTGCGGTGGCGCCGTCGTTCAGGCCCGCGGCGTTGCCGGCGGTGACCCGGCCGTGGGCGCGGAACGGCGTCTTGAGCGTGGCCAGGTCCCCGAGCGAGGTTCCGGGGCGCGGGGGTTCGTCCACGGTGTTGACCGTCCAGCCCTGGCCCGGCTTCATCGTGGCGACGGGTACGAGGTCGGGCTGGATCTGGCCGCCGGCGTAGGCTGCGGCGAGCTTTTCCTGCGAGGCGACGGCGTAGGCGTCGGTGCGGTCCTTGGTGATGGCCGGGAAACGGTCGTGCAGGTTCTCGGCCGTGTTGCCCATGTTCAGCGCGGCGGGGTCCACGATCCGTTCGGACATGAAGCGCGGGTTGGGGTCGGCGCCGGCGCCCATCGGGTGGTTGCCCATGTGTTCCACGCCGCCGGCGATCACGACGTCGTACGCGCCGAAGCCGATGCCGCTCGCCGTCGTGGTGACGGCGGTCATGGCGCCGGCGCACATGCGGTCGATCGCGAAGCCGGGCACGGTGCGGGGGAGTCCGGCCAGCAGGGCGGCGGTGCGGCCGATGGTCAGGCCCTGGTCGCCCGTCTGGGTGGTGGCGGCGATCGCGACCTCGTCGATCCGGTCCGCCGGAAGCGAGGGGTTGCGGCGCATCAGTTCGCGGATGCACTTGACCACGAGGTCGTCGGCGCGGGTGCCGGCGTAGATGCCCTTGTCGCCGGCGCGGCCGAACGGGGTGCGGACGCCGTCGACAAAGACGACGTCGCGCACGGTCCTGTTTCTTCCGGTGCTCGGGTTTGCGCTGCTGGGTTTTCCGCTGGTGCGGGCTTGGCTCACGGCGTACTCCTCATTGAGACATGGTGCCGGAACCGTGCCGGTGGCAGGGGTTGCCACAGGCAGGAAGGTTCCGAACGACATCATGCATCATGTTACTCGCCAGTAACATAGCTGGCAAGGAGGAGATCAGCGGCCCCGCAAGGACCTGCTAGACCGTGGAACCCGACGGCGCCTCTGCGGCGGCCTTGGGCTCCTTCGCGGGCAGCGGCTCGGGGTGCAGGAAGGCCTCGGCAATGAGCGGAGCCGTGATTTCGATCTGCCACTGGCGCGCCCCGAGGTTCGCCAGTTCCTCGGCCACGCCTTCCTCGCTGCATTCTGCCGGTGGACGCCAGGCGACCCGCCGAAGATAGTCCGGGGTCAGCAGGTTTTCCACCGGCAGGTTCAGTTCCTCGGCCCTGGCATGGAGTTTCGGGCGGGCGGTGGCGAGCCTGGCGGCAGCCTCCGGGTCCCGGTCCGCCCAGACGCGCGGGGGCGGGGGAGCGTTGGTGGGCAGGTGCAGCGGCGGCAGGTCCTCCAGGGCCCGGGCCACGCCAATGCAGCGCAGCCAGCGGGGGGCTTCGCGCTGCGCGGCGCGGCCGTGGAAGCCCTTGGTGCCCAGGAGCTGGGGAACCGTGGACGGCATCGCCTTGGCCGCGGCGACGAGCGCGGAGTCGGGGATCAGCCGGCCGGGGGCGACGTCACGTTTCTGGGCCAGGGAATCGCGTTCCAGCCACAGCTCCCGGACTGCGGCCAGTTGGCGGCGGTCCCGGATCTGGTGCAGTCCGGACGTCTTGCGCCACGGATCAACGCGCGGCGGGGCCTGTCCGGCTTCGAGGATGGCGGCGAATTCCTGCTCGGCGTATTCCAGCTTTTCGTCCGCCACGAGCAGCTCAATCAGCTCCTCGCGCAGCTCGGTCAGGACTTCGACGTCGAGCGCGGCGTAGCGCAGCCACGGTTCCGGCAGGGGGCGGGTGGACCAGTCGGCGGCGGAGTGTTCCTTCGCGAGGCCAAAGCCCAGGAGCTGTTCGATGACGGCGGCGAGGCCCACCCGGGGCAGCCCGGCCAGGCGGGCGGCGAGCTCGGTGTCGAAGAGTTTGTCCGGCCACATGCCGAGTTCGGACAGGCAGGGCAGGTCCTGGCTGGCGGCGTGCAGGATCCATTCGACGCCGCGCAAAGCGTCGTTGATGATGCTGAGGTCCCCGAAAGGTTCGGGATCGATCAGCCACGTTCCGGAGCCTTCGCGCCGGATCTGGACCAGGAAGGCGCGCTGGCCGTAGCGGAATCCCGAGGCGCGCTCCGCGTCCACGCCCGCAGGGCCGTGGCCGGCGGCGAGGGCCGCGGCGCAGCGTTCGAGTCCGGACTGGGTTTCAATGACCAGCGGCACGCCGTCGCGGGGAATGTCGAGGTCGATCACTTCAGGGACCAGGCTGTCGAAGCCTTCCACGGTGATGTGGGCTGTGGTGTCAGCAGCCTCGGCCGTAGTGCGACTGGCGCCGGCCGTGCTGATTTCCGGATTCTGAGGGGTCATGGTCTCTACAGTTTACCGACAACATGGCGTATAGGGCCGTGACCGCGGCCGAACAGGCGCCTCATACGTGTCCGCGGGGGCGGCGGGGCAGGGCCGTGACGCCCTCGGGCAGGGGCGGCAGTCCGGCGAAGGTGCAGACCATGTCCGACCACGCCTCCAGGTGCGAGGTGATGTCCGGGGTGGCCGGGGTCCAGGAGGCCCGGAGCTCGATGTCGATTGAATTCGGCCGGTCCGACAACGTTCCAAAGCTCTCCGAGAGCACCCGGGTGGCGGTGCCGCCGGCGGAGCGGTACGGGGCCTGATGGTTCTCCAGCGCTTCGACCAGCCAGGTCCACGCCACGGACCCCAGGAGTTCGTCGTTGCCCATCTCGGGTTCGAGCTGGGCGCGGATGTAGGTGACGATCCGGAATTCCCCGTCCCACACGGCAGAGCCGTCGGGATCGTGGAGCAGAATGAAGCGGCCAGTGGCCAGCTCGACGTCGTCGCTGCCGGACGCCCGGGCCAGGGCCGCGGCGGCCGGGCCGTGGACCGGTCCGCCGGTCGGGGAGTCGCCCGGGCCGATCACTTCCGCGCCCAGGGCCACCGCGTACGGTGCCAGCCGGGACGGGGCCGGAATTTCGTCCAGGTGCAGCTCGCTGCGGCACCGCGCCTGCCGAAGGGTCCCCAGGGCGAAGAGGAAATCTGCCGGAACCTGATCGAGGGAGCTCACCTTGGAAGGTTATGCAACGGCCGGAGCCCTGCCCGGCAGGCTCGCCGCCGGGCAGGGGAAGCGGTGCACGGCTCAGGCAGCGGTGAGCTCGCGCTTGATGGCCGCAATGAAGGAATCAACGTCATCCTCGGTGGTGTCGAAGGAGCACATCCAGCGGACCTCGCGGGCCGCCTCGTTCCAGTCGTAGAAGCGGAAGGACTTGCGCAGCCGGTCCGCGACACCGGCAGGCAGGACGGCGAAGACGCCGTTGGACTCGGTCTTCTGGGTCAGTTCGACGCCGGGGATCGCCTCGACGCCGGCGCGCAGCCGGGCGGCCATGGCATTGGCGTGCGAGGCCGAGCGCAACCACAGCTCACCCTCGAGGAGGGCAATGAACTGGGCGGACATGAACCGCATCTTGGAGGCCAGCTGCATGTTCATCTTGCGCAGGTAGACCAGGCCGTGGGCGGCCTCCGGGTTCAGGGCGACCACTACCTCGCCGAACAGCAGGCCGTTCTTCGTGCCGCCGAAGGAGAGGATGTCCACGCCGGCGTCACGGGTAAACGCCCGCAGCGGGACGCCCAGGTGGGCGGCGGCGTTGGCCAGCCGGGCACCGTCCATGTGCAGCTTCATGCCCTTTGCGTGGACATGCTCGGCGATGGCCCGGACCTCCTCCGGGGTGTAGCAGGTGCCAAGCTCGGTGGTCTGGGTGATGGACACCGCCAGCGGCTGGGCACGGTGCTCATCGCCCCAGCCCCAGGCTTCCTGGTCGATCAGTGCGGGGGTGAGCTTGCCGTCGGTGGTGGGGACCTGCAGCAGCTTGATGCCGCCGATCCGCTCCGGTGCGCCGTTTTCATCCATGTTGATGTGGGCGGTGGAAGCGCAAATGACCGCACCCCAGCGCGGGAGCAGCGACTGCAGGGACAGGACGTTGGCTCCGGTGCCGTTGAACACCGGGAAGCACTCGATGCCTTCGCCGAAGTGCTCTTCCATCAGTTGCTGCAGGCGCGCGGTGTATTCGTCTTCACCGTAGGAGACCTGGTGGCCTTCGTTGGCGGCGGCCAGGGCTGCGAGAACCTCCGGGTGCACGCCGGAATAGTTGTCCGAGGCGAAGCCGCGGACGGAGGGATCGTGGAGCCGCACCGCAGTGCCGGCAGGGACAGTTTCAACTGTGCTGGTCATCGTTTTGCTCACGCTTTCAGTCTAAGAGGTCGGGCCGCCCGGGCTAAGCCCGGGGGCCCTGGATCCGGGTCGCGGAATCAGGAACGGCTCAGCGGCTGAGCAGCAGCCGCTGGCCGTTCAGCTCGCCGGCAGGAGAGGTGAAGAGTCCCGCTGCGGCAGCCGCCAGGTCGGCCACGTCCGTGAAGCCCGGGAACTTGCGGTCCGGGGCCTTGGCCCGCATTTGCGCGTCAACGAGGGCTTTCACCACGAAGATGACGGCGGCGCTGCGCAACGCGGCGCTCTCCTGCCCGGCGTTGTCCTGTTGCGCGCTCCCGTGCCCGGGAGTGCCGGTGCCGGTGGCAGTGCCAGCGGCGTGGACGCGGCGGAAGCCGTCAGCGACCGCCAGCGTCCAGGCCTCGGCGGCCGCCTTGGCCGCGGCGTAGCTCGCCCCCGCCGCCGTCGGGGCGCTTACGGCCGTGGAGGACACCATGGCGAAGCGTCCGGCCTCAGAGGCAGCGAGGTCGTCAAAGAAGACGCGCGTGACGTTCCGCAGGGTCGTGACGGCGTTGCGTTCCAGGAAGTCCCAGTCGTCGTCGCTCTGGTCCGTGATGCCTTTCGCGCCGCGCCAGCCGCCCACCAGGTGGATCACGCCGTCGACGCGTCCGGCCAGGCCGGCAATGCTTTCCCGCAGGGCGCGGACGCCGGCCAGGCTGGCGAGGTCGCAGGCGAGCGGCGTGACGCCGTCGCCGGCCTCGGCGGCGGCTGCCTCGATGCGCGCGGCATCGGAGCCGACCGTGAAGACCCTGTGGCCGGCGCCGCGCAGGGCGCGGGCCGTCGCGATTCCCGACGGCCCGCTGCCCCCCGTGACCAGCACGTTCAAAGTGCGTCCGGCGCTCATCCGGCGTTCAGGGCCTGGGTGCCGCCGGACTCTGATCCGGTGTCTGACGAACCTGTGATGCCGGCAGTGGATTCGATGACGGGCCGCATCTTCTTCTCCAGCGCCTCGTAGAACATGGAGAGCGGGAACTCGTCGTCGAGGACCTGGTCCGTGAGGCCGCGGGGCGGACCGTCCAGGGGGAGGGCGTTCGGACCCTTGGCCCAGACCGAGGCCGGGTTGGGCGTGACCGTGCCGGAGATGAGCTCGTAGGCGGCGAGCCAGTGGGCCATCTTGGGGCGGTCGATCGAGCGCCAGTACAGTTCCTCGATCTTCGCGCCGAGTTCAACCACGACGTCGGCGGCCTCGTCCCAGTCGATGCTGAGTTTGCTGTCGGTCCAGTGCAGGACGTGGTGCTGGTGCATCCAGGCGAAGAGCAGCTGGCCGCCAAGGCCGTCGTAGTTGCGCACGCGCGTGCCGGTGATGGCGAAGCGGAAGATGCGGTCGAAGATCACCGCGTACTGGACCAGCTTGGCATGCCGGCGGGCCTCCGGGTCAGCGTCCTCGTCCTTCTCGATCTTCACGGATTCGCGGAAGGCGGTGAGGTCGCAGCGCAGCTCTTCCAGTGAGTAGAGGAAGAACGGCATGCGCTGTTTGATCATGAACGGGTCGAAGGGCAGGTCACCGCGCATGTGGGTGCGGTCGTGGATCAGGTCCCACATGACAAAGGTTTCCTGCGTCAGCTGCTGGTCCTCCAGCAGCCCGGCGGCGTCCTCGGGCAGCTGCAGTGAGGTGATCTCCGCGGCGGCACGCAGGACGCGGCGGAAGCGTGCGGCCTCGCGGTCGGCGAAGATCGCGCCCCACGTGAACGTCGGGGTCTCGCGGACCGCGACGGTCTCGGGGAACAGGACTGCGGAGTTGGTGTTGTAGCCCGCGGTGAAGTCGAGGAACCGGATCGGGACGAAGAGCTTATTGGAGTACTCGCCCGTTTCCAGGCCGCCGATGAACTCCGGCCAGATGACCTCGATCAGCACGGCCTCGACGAGGCGGCTGCTGCTGCCGTTCTGGGTGTACATCGGGAACACGACCAGGTGCTGGAGTCCGTTGACCCGGTGCTGCTGCGGCTGGAACGCCTGCAGGGAATCCAGGAAGTCCGGAACCCCAAAGCCGCCAGCGGCCCAGCGGTCAAAGTCGGTGACCATCAGTTCCAGGTAGTTCGCGTCATGCGGGAAGGACGGGGCCAGGGCCGCGACCGCCGTGGTGATGGTTTCGACGTGGCCGGCCGCGGCTTCGTGGGCTTCGGCGTCCGGCACGGATCCGTCCTGGACCTGGAGGGCGCGCAGGGCGGTGGCGGCAGCCTTGAGCCGCAGCCATTCCTGGTTGCCGGCGGTGATCGGGGCGGGGGCGGTAAGAGCGGTCGTGGTCATCGTCGACGGTCGCCTTTCTGTTTGCTGTGGAGCGTGTGCTGGATCTAAATCGAGCGTAGCAAGCAAGCAGAGACTCTAATGCAAAATAGCCTTGAGCATAAGAAAGTCTGTGGCAAGTGATTCTGAAAAGCCGTTCCAGCGGAAGGAGAGGCAGGGCTGCGGACTACTGCCCGGCGTCGTCCGCGGGAACCAGCTTCAGCGAAACCGAGTTAATGCAGAAGCGCTGGTCCGTGGGGGTACCGTAGCCCTCGCCGTCGAACACGTGCCCCAGGTGGGAATCGCAGGTGGCGCAGCGGACTTCGACCCGGTCCATGCCCATGGTGCGGTCATGGATGTAGCGCACGGTGCCCTCGGCGAGCGGCGCCCAGAAAGACGGCCAGCCGCAGTGCGAGTCGAACTTTTCGTTGCTGGTGAACAGTTCGGTGCCGCAGGCCCGGCACTTGTAGACACCCCGGGTGTGGGTGTCCCAGTATTCGCCGGTGTACGGCCGCTCGGTGCCCGCCTGGCGGAGCACGCGGTACTCCTCAGGCGTCAATTCCTCGCGCCACTGGGCGTCTGTCTTTTCGACGGGCGCTCCGGCCGGAGCCTGGTCAAAGGCCGTGGCGGCGGGGTCGGCTGCGGGTTCGGTCGCGGGTTCGGTGGCGGGCACTGCCGAGGGCATGGATTTAGGCCTGTTAAAGATACTCATAGCCTCAATAACGCTCAGGAGTCCCCGATAAATCCCGAACCGGCGTACAGATGCAGGACGGGCAGCCCCAGCTTGTCCTGTGCCTTGGTGGCCCAGTCGGTGTGGAACGTGTCGGCCACGGCGTGCGGGCGGGTGATGACCACAGCCTGTCCGGCGCTAAGTTCCTTGACCTTGGCAACCAGGCCGTCAACGGCCCTGCCCTCGACGACTTCGCCCGAGACGCCGCCGCCCAGACCGGCCAGCGCCGCCAGCGAGGCGGCCAGGGTGTCTGCTGCTTCGGCCCGCTCCTCGGCGGGGTCCGAGTGTGCCGTCAGTTCACGGAAGGCCTTGGCGATTTCAAGCATGGAAAGGTTTTCCAGGAAATCCACCACCAGGTGCCGCTCGGTGTTGGCCGGCACCAGGATCAGCAGGGGCGCATCACCGCCGGCAATCAGGGTTTCAATATTGACGCGGTCATCCGCACCGAGGGGCTCTTCTGTCAAAATGACGATTGGATCACTCATGACCCCAGCCTAGTCGCGCTCGTGTTGACCTGCATCGTTGTGTCCCGCGGGACCCTGGCGTGTCTGTACCGGTCCGGCCGTGCGCCGGAACCCCCGCCAATGCCGTGGTTGGGCTGCGCTTCAGTAAGAATGGTGCCATGGCATCCTCCTTGCGCCTCCGCCCGGATCTCCGCCGGGACCTCCGCCAGACCGCTGCCCGCCGGACCGCTGCCCGCGGAACAGCACTCCCCGTCGCCCCGGCCCCCGGCGGCGTGACGTCCGGGAGCGCCAAGTGGGCGGTGGGGGGCATCATCGGCGGCAGCGCCGCTGCGGGCGTGCTGGCCGCCGGCTCCTCCGCCCTCGCCCTCTACTTCGCCCGCCGCGTCATCACCCCGGCCCGGTTCCGGGCAGAGGACCAGGAAGTGCTGGCCGTCATCCGCGAGGGACGGGCGCTGCGGGTCATTTTCGCCGCCACCCCGGACGCGACGGTGGACGGGGTGTACGGGTTCTTCTTCGACGGCGGCCGCGGGCATGCGCGGATCGGCCGGATCCTGTCCTACTCCCCGGCCGAACGCACCGTGCTGCGCGAGGTCGAGCACGTCTACAGCGGGGACATGGCCACCGCCCGGCGCGGCTGGTGGAGCGGTGCGGCCTATCCGGATCCGGCCGCCCTCGGGTTTCCGGTGGAGGACGTGCTGATCGACGTCGACGCCGGGACCGCGCCGGCCTGGCTCGTCCGCGCCGCGCCGGCCGCGCCGGCGGACATCGCCCCGGACGTGTGGGCGATCATGGTGCACGGGCGCGGCGCCACCCGGCAGGAAGGGCTGCGGGCCGTCCGGACCGCCAGGGAACTGGGCATGTCCAGCCTGCTGATCTCCTACCGCAACGACGGCCTGGCCCCGTCAGCCAGCGACGGGCGGTACGGCCTGGGCTCCACCGAATGGCGCGACGTCGAGGCCGCCATCGGCTACGCCGTGCAGCAGGGCGCCCGCGAGGTGGTTTTGTTCGGCTGGTCGATGGGCGGCGCGATCTGCCTCCAGACCGCTGACCTTTCCCGGCACCGCCACCTGATCCGGGCCATGGTCCTGGACGCGCCGGTGATCAACTGGGTCAACGTGCTGGCCCACCATGCGGAGCTGAACCGGATTCCGTCGTCCGTGGGCCGCTACGGACAGCTGATGCTCAGCCACCGCCTGGGCCGGCGGCTGACCGGCCTGGCTGCGCCCGTCGACCTCAAAGCGATGGACTGGGTTTCGCGGGCCGTGGAGCTGAGGACGCCGACCCTCATTGTGCACAGCGTGGACGATGAGTACGTGCCCTACGGGCCCTCCGCGGCGCTGGCCGAGAAGAACCCGGAAATGGTCACCTTCGAGCCCTTCGACAGGGCCCTGCATACCAAGGAATGGAACGTGGACCCGGAGCGCTGGGAGCGGCAGGTCTCGGCCTGGCTCCGGCAGCAGCTGGCGCCCCGCGCCAACCCCGGCGACCAGGAGCCGCCGGCCGGCACTGCCGCGTTCAGTTGACAGTTCACTGACAGGTTGACAGTTCATTGAGGTGGTTCGGGCTAACACTGCCGTGACCCGGCCCCCGTGGGCCGGGTCAGTCGCGCCGGGTGCCGATCCGGGCCGTGCGGGCAGCCGTGAGCCGAATGAGCTCGGCCGGATCCAGCTCGATGTCCAGGCCGCGCCGTCCGCCCGAAACGAGGATGGTCTCCAGCGCCAGTGCGCTCTCATCCACCACCGTGGGAGAGGACTGGCGCTGGCCGAGCGGTGAGATGCCGCCGAGAACGTATCCGGTCCGCCGCTGCGCCGCGGCCGGATCGGCCATCTCTGCTTTCTTGCCGCCCAAAGCGACGGCCATCGCCTTAAGGTCCAGGCTGCCGCTCACGGGCACGACGCCGACGGCGAGCCGGCCGTCGACGTCGACCATCAGGGTCTTGAAGACCCGGTCCGGGTCGACGCCGAGCACTTCCGCCGCTTCCAGGCCATAACTGCCTGCCGCGGGGTCATGGGTGTAGGGGTGGGCCACAAAGGGAACCCCGGCGGCCGCGAGTGCTGCGGTGGCCGGAGTTCCCTGGGACGCGTGCTTGCGGGCCATGTTCTCGTGCTGTCCGGGCGCTGAAGGTCAGGACTGCGCCGACGGCTGACGGTCTCCGGACGCGACGACCTTGCGCTTGATCCGGCCCAGCATGGCGGTCATTCCGCGCATGCGCAGGGGAGTGATGGCCCGGGTGAGGCCCAACAGCTCCGGCATGTCGTCCGGGACGGCCAGGATTTCCGCGGCGCTGAGCCCGTCGAGTCCCTCGTGGAGCACTCCGGCAAACCCGCGGGTGGTCGGGGCCTCCTTGGGTGCCTTGAAGTAGAGCCGGACGCGCTCCGGCGCGTCGCCGTCGGCCCGTTCCGTCTCGACGGTGAGGAACAGCGGCGTCTGGCACTCCACTACCTGCTCGAGCAGCTCCGGGTGGTCCCGGAGCCGCTCCGGAAGTTCCGGAAGCCCCTGCGAGAACTCGAGGAGCAGTTGCAGCCGCTCCGCTTCGGTCAGGGCCTGGAAATCGTCGACAATGTCCGCCAGTGCGGCGGGGAGGGCTGAAGTATTCATCATTCCCAGCTTACGCACGCGCGCCGATTGTGTCCCTGTCGGGGCCTGCCCCGCTTCATGGTTGCCGCGGCTAACGACCGGCCGGAACCGCGCCGCGCTCGGCACCCTTGACGATCGGGACGCGCACGGCGTTGCCCCATTCGGTCCAGGAGCCGTCGTAGTTCCGCACGGTCTCAAAGCCCAGCAGGTACTTCAGCGCAAACCAGGTGTGGCTGGACCGCTCGCCGATCCGGCAGTAGGCCACGACGTCATCGCCTTCGGTCAACCCGGCCTCGCCGAGGTAGAGGGCCTCGAGCTCGCCGCGGTTCCGGTACGTGCCGTCGCCGGCCGCCGCGCGGGCCCAGGGGATGGAGGCCGCCGTGGGGATGTGGCCGCCACGCAGCGCGCCCTCTTCCGGGTAGGCGGGCATGTGGGTGCGCTGGCCGGTGTACTCCTCGGTCGAGCGGACGTCGATCAGCGGCTTGCCGAAGTGCGCCAGGACATCATCCTTGAAGGCGCGGATCGGGGCGTCGTTCCGCTCCACGACGGGGTAGTCGGCGGGGGTGGCGACGGTCGTGACGGTGGAGAGCGCCCGGCCTTCCGCGATCCACTTGTCCCGGCCGCCGTCCAGGAGCCGGACGTCCTCGTGGCCGAAGAGAGTGAATACCCACAGGGCGTACGCGGCCCACCAGTTCGACTTGTCGCCGTAAATGACCACCGTGCTGTCCCGTGAAATGCCCTTGGCCGCAACCAGCGCGGCGAAGGCTTCGCCGTCGACATAGTCGCGGGTCACCTCGTCGTTGAGGTCGGTGTGCCAGTCGATTTTCACGGCGCCGGGGATGTGGCCGGTCTCGTACAGCAGGACGTCTTCGTCGGATTCGACCACCACGAGATTGCCGCCGTCGAGGGCCCCGTCCTCGATCGCCGTCGCCAGCCATTCCGTGGACACCAGGCGGTCAGGGTGGGCGTAAGCGGCGAATTTCTCGTTCTGCTCAACGGGGTAGGACATTGCGACGGCCTTTCACTTGAACGGTCAGGAGGCCGGGCGCGGAAAGCGTGCGCCGCGCCGGGCCTGTTACAACACTAGTCACGGCCCGGTGGGAATGCTCCACCGGGTTCACACGGGGAAATGTGGTCTTCCTCACGCCGGCCGCGGGTCCACAAGCGCGCACGCGGGCCGGCCAGGCTTTGCCGGTATTCTTGCTGGGGACAAGAGACCAGCAGAACGGACCACCTTGGTACAGATCGAACAGCTCGCCGCCCGTACACCGGCAGTTTCCGTGGATGAACTCCTCAATGGGTTCTATCCGTCGCCGCGGTTCGGCGAGGTGTCGTTTTCCAGCTACCGGCCCGATCCCGCCCAGCCCAGCCAGGCCCATGCGGTCCATGCCCTGCAGCACTTTGCGGCGGGCGTGGGCGCACGCGACGGCGACGGGCTGTTCAAGCGGCTCTTCGGCAAGAAGGACACTTCCCGGGCCGGGATCTACCTCGACGGCGGATTCGGCGTGGGCAAGACCCACCTGCTGGCATCGCTGTGGCACGCCGCCCCCGGGCCCAAGGCCTTCGGCACGTTCGTCGAATACACCAACCTCGTCGGTGCGCTCTCCTTCCGCAAGACCGTTGAGGCCCTGAGCCACTACAAGCTGGTCTGCATCGATGAATTTGAGCTCGATGATCCGGGCGACACCGTGCTCATGTCCCGGCTCATGCGCGAACTCGCCGACGCCGGCGTGAAGCTTGCCGCCACATCGAACACGCTGCCGGGGTCCCTCGGGGACGGGCGCTTCGCCGCCGTCGACTTCGCCCGTGAAATCCAGGTGCTGGCGGACCAGTTCGACGTCGTGCGGATTGACGGCGAGGACTTCCGCCACCGTGGCCTTCCGGCCGCACCGTCGCCGCTGCGCAATGATGACCTGACCCACCACATGCATGCCGAGTTCGACGGCAAGACCGTGGCGCGCGATGAGTTCAGCACCTTGATCAACCACCTGGCCGGCGTGCACCCGAGCCGTTACCGCCAGCTGCTGGAGGGGATCGAGGGCGTGGTCTGGAGGAACGTGCACACGATTACCGAGCAGGCCGTTGCGCTGCGCTTCGTGGTGCTCGCGGACCGGTTGTACGACAAGGACGTGCCCATCCTTGCCAGCGGTGTGCCGTTCGACCAGCTCTTCACGGAGGAAATGATGACCGGCGGGTACATGAAGAAGTACTTCCGCGCCGTCTCCAGGCTCACCGCGCTGGCCCGCGAGGGCCAAAACCACGAACCGTCCTAGCGCCGGTTCCCTCCAAGTACAACGCTTGGTGGGTTCTGCCGTTAAATGCCGGAGGTGCCGGCGCCGCCTCTCGGCGGGACCGGCACCTCGCTGACGGATCTGGGTCAGAGGCCTGGCTGGCGGGGTTCCCCGGCTACGGGGGGCTCACCGGCTGCGGGAGTCTGATCGGCGACCGGGGCCGCATTTGGCCGGTCGTTCGCCTTGTCCACGAAGTCGGAAGCGCCACGCTGCACGGCATCGATCGTGCCGGCGTGCTTTCCGCCGGTCTTGGAGTCGACGAAGTCGCCTGCCTTTTCGATGCCGTCCTTGATGGCTTCTTCGTTGCCACCAATAACTTGCTGAGCCTTGCCCTTTAGATCGTCAAGTAAACCCACGGGCACCTCCCTTCGGTCGCGGAGCCAGATCGCTCCTAGCGTTTTCTACCCTAGCGGGAGGTGGCGGGGGTGCCAAGGGTGTCCGCCCAGAGGGTAAAAGACGGAAGGCCAGGTGCACAGGGTAGAAGGGCCCGGAGTGCATCAATCCCGCAGCGCACAAAAAAAGAGCAGCTCCGGGGAGCTGCTCTTGTGGTGGGCGATACTGGGATCGAACCAGTGACCTCTTCCGTGTCAGGGAAGCGCGCTACCGCTGCGCCAATCGCCCGCAACCGGAAGGATCCGGAGTGGAGTTGTAATGAAGAGAGCGGACGACGAGATTCGAACTCGCGACATCCACCTTGGCAAGGTGGTGCTCTACCAGCTGAGCTACGTCCGCATTTAGTCCATGCCGGCTGGGCCGGTGGTACTGCATCAAGCAAGTTGCCTTGCTCTGGTGGGCGATACTGGGATCGAACCAGTGACCTCTTCCGTGTCAGGGAAGCGCGCTACCGCTGCGCCAATCGCCCCTTGCATCCGATCGAAACCGGAAACCAGGGTTTTCACCGAGGTGGGTACGGGATTCGAACCCGTGTATACGGCTTTGCAGGCCGCTGCCTCGCCTCTCGGCCAACCCACCGTGTAGACAGGATTCCGAAGAACCTTTGCCGTGACAGTGTCCTGCGAGCGGACGACGAGATTCGAACTCGCGACATCCACCTTGGCAAGGTGGTGCTCTACCAGCTGAGCTACGTCCGCATTGTTGGTGTGCATTTCCTTGCCGCATTCGGCATTTCCTCGCGTTCCAACGAGTAAGAACTCTATAGGAGGTTCTGGGAATCTACAAATCGAGGCCCATTGGCCCCCATTCCAGGGCCCTACTTCCCCGAGTTCTAGGGGATTTTGCTAATTACAGCGCTGTAATTAGCTCGTGTCCAGCAATGGCCCGAAGCGGCGGTGGGGCTACTTGACCGGGCCTGCCGTATGGGGCGACTGGGACGGCCGGTGGAGGGCTGGTGGACACAGCCGACGCGCAGGCCCGTTGCGGCGGAGTATTGGGCCCGCATCCCCGGCGCAGCCAGGTTCCCCGGGCCGATTTCTAAATTCCGCCCGGGTGGGCTAGCATTCAATGTCGTTAGGGCGATTGGCGCAGTGGTAGCGCGCTTCGTTCACACCGAAGAGGTCACTGGTTCGAACCCAGTATCGCCCACTAACGAAATGGTCTGTTCCGCTGACTCAGCGGGGCGGGCCATTTTGCTTTTCATCGTTGTCTGACCCCCGTGAAAGAGTCTTCATATGACCGCCCCCCTCCTCGCCCACGCCACGGACTATGGCCGCATGTACGCCCGCTCCACGTCGGCACAGTTCTCTGTCCCTTCCATCACTACGGTGATCGGCCAGCAGCCACACGGCCTGGATGGCTGGTTCGGCTACATGGGCGCCAACAGCCTGGCCCAGGATCCCGAGCTCCCCGGCATCCTGGGGAGCCCGGCCAAACTGCGGCAGGCGGTCAGCCGGGCAGCCAAGGCGGCGGAGTCGTACCGGGACGATGCCGCGAAGCGCGGCGACCGGGTCCACAATTACTGCGAGCAGGTTGCGCTGCGTGCGCTTGGCCGGCCGCACCAGATGAAGGAAACACGGGAGGCGCTGGCCGCCAACGGCGAGGAAGCGTTCGCGGCACGCTTCGACGAATGGTGGGAACTCTTCGACGTTGAACCCATTGCCCCGGAAATTACGGTGTGGAACAAGACGGTCGGCTATGCCGGCACCCTGGACCTCGTGGCACGGATCAACGGCAGGACCTGTCTGATCGACTACAAGACCAAAGGCACCAGCCGGGACGGCACCGTCAAACCGCTTGATGACAAGGTGGTCATGCAGCTCGTGGCGGGCATGAAGGCGGAGGAAAGCCTCGTCGATCCCGTGGCGGGGGAGTGGGAGGCCTGGCAGCACGGCGAGTCCCCGATCCTCCTGGCCGTGGCGGTCGGCGAGACCGAGGTCCGTCCGCAGCGGGCCAACCCCGAGGTCCTGAAGCATCACTGGTGGAAATTCTGTGCGCTGCGCCGCGTCTGGGAGATGTCCGCCGACACGGCAACTGCCGGAGCAGCACTGCTCCCGCTGGCGCCGCCCGTGAAGCGCTGACCAGAAGCGCTGAACAGGGGCGCGAACCGAAGCGCCGAACAGAAGCCGGGCAGCTCCAACTAAACTGGACTGGACCCCTAGCCGCCCACCGTGAGGACAGACTGCACATGGCCATTTTGAATATCCGCATCATCGGGGATCCTGTGCTGCGCACAGTCGCCGATCCCGTGACGGAATTCGGGCCTGAACTGGCAAAGCTCGTCGCCGACATGACCGAAACCATGGAGGATGTCGAGGGCGCCGGCCTGGCCGCGCCCCAGGTCGGTGTGAGCCTGCGCGTCTTCACCTACCGGATCGGCGGCGTCGAGGGCCACATCGTCAACCCCGTGCTGGAAAACAGCGAGGACTTCCAGCCGGACCAGGTCGAGGGATGCCTGTCCATCCCGGGCCTGGGCTTCCCCGTCCGCCGGTACCGCCACACCCGGGTGACCGGCGTGGACCTGCATGGCAACCCCGTCACCGTGGAGGGCGAGGACATGCTGGCGCGCTGCTTCCAGCACGAGACCGACCACCTGGACGGCATCCTCTACACCGACCGGCTCGAGGGTGAAGACCGGAAGGCCGCCCTGCGCGCCATCCGCAATGCCAACTACGACGCCATCACGGAACAGACAACCACCAAGCGCGCGAAGAGCGTCGGGACGAGCTTTGGCGGGTCCAGCTTCGGAATCACCCCGTGAGGGTTCTCTTCGCCGGGACCCCCGCCGTCGCGGTGCCGTCGCTCGACGCCCTTGTTGACGCCGGGTTCGACGTCGTCGCTGTCCTCACCCGCCCGGACGCACCGCTGGGACGCAAACGCGTCCTGACGCCGTCGCCCGTGGCCGCCAGGGCCGCCGAGCTTGGCATTGAGATTATCCACGCCGCCAAAGTCGATGCCGGGGTCACCGCCCGCATTGCCGCCGCAGCGCCGGACGTCGCGGCGATCGTGGCCTACGGCGGGCTAATTCCCCCTGCGGCCCTCGCTGTTCCCCGCCACGGCTGGGTGAACCTGCACTTCTCCCTGCTGCCGGCCTGGCGCGGCGCAGCCCCCGTGCAGCGCGCCGTCATCGCCGGCGACGACGTCACGGGTGCCGTCACTTTCCGCCTGGAGGAGGGGCTGGACACCGGTCCGGTCTTCGGGACCCTCACCGAGACCGTGTACCCCGCCGATACCGCCGGGGCCCTGCTCGAACGCCTCTCCCACAGCGGCGCGGTCCTGCTGGCCCAAACGCTGTCCGCCATCGACGCCGGCAAGGCCGTCGCGCTCCCGCAGCAGGGCGACGTCAGCCTGGCACCCAAACTCAGTCTCGAAGACGGCCGGCTCGACTGGCAGCAGCCCGCCCTGGCGATTGGCCGCCGTGCCCGCGGCGTCACGCCGGAGCCGGGCGCCTGGACCCTGCTGGAGGGCCAGCGGATCAAACTGGAGCCAGTGCTGCCGGCGGCGGACTCGGCCGCGCTTCGGCCCGGACAGCTGGCCATGGACGGGAAACGGGTCCTCGTCGGAACGGGTTCGCACCCGGTGGAATTGACGCGGGTGCAACCCGCGGGCAAGAAAATGATGGCCGCCGCTGATTGGGCGCGTGGGCAGGCAACACTTGAAAGCGTGGTATTCGAATGAGCGGTTCCGGGACCAACGGCAGCAGCCGAGGCAGTGGCCAGGGCGCCGGGGGCGGCAGCAGGCGGAACGCCCAGGGCCGGGAACGCAACCGCGGCCCGCAGCGCGGCTTCACCGAGAGCGCCCCGTCCCAGCGGACCCGCCGCGCCGATCCGGCCCGGCTGGTTGCCTTTGAGGTCCTCCGCGCCGTGGCCGCCGAGGACGCCTACGCGAACCTGGTGCTCCCGGCCCGGATCCGGCACCACGGGCTGGACAAGCGCGACGCCGGTTTCGCCACCGAGCTCAGCTATGGCGCACTCCGCGGCCAGGGCACGTACGACGCCATCTTGGCCCGGTGCGTGGACCGTCCGCTGGAGGAGCTGGATCCCGCGATCCTGGATGCCCTGCGGATCGGGGTGCACCAGCTGCTCGCCATGCGCGTGCCCGCTCACGCCGCCCTGGACCAGACGGTGGGGCTTGCCCGCGCCGTGATCGGGGCCGGCCCCTCGGCACTGATCAATGCCGTCCTGCGCAAAGTCTCCGCCCGCACCCTCGACGAGTGGCTCGACCTGCTGCTCAGCACCGAGGCCGATGCCACCCGGATCGCGTCCATCCGCTACGCCCACCCCGAATGGATCGTCCGCGCGCTCCGCCAGTCCCTCGTGGTCCACGGCCGCCCGGCTGCCGAGATTGACGGGCTGCTCGAAGCCGACAACGCCGCGCCCGTGGTGAACCTCGTGGCGCTGCCCGGCGTGGGCAGCCTGGACGAGGCCCTGGAAAACGGGGCCACCCCGGGTGAACTCGTCGAGGGATCCGCGCTCTCCAGCGGCGGGGACCTCGGCCGGCTCGCCTCGGTCCGCGACGGAAGCACCCGCGTCCAGGACGTCGGTTCGCAGCTCGTGGCCCGCGCCATGGCCGCCGTCGATCTCGGCACCACCCCCGGCGCCGGGCCCGGCAACAACACCAGCGCAGACCCCGGCACAAATTCTGGCGGCGAAGCGGGGACGGACAGCGGGACCGCGGGGGAGCGCTGGCTGGATCTCTGTGCCGGTCCGGGCGGCAAAGCCGCCCTGCTCGGAGCCCTCGCCCGGCAGCGGGGCGCCCACCTGCTGGCCAACGAATCCGCCCCGCACCGTGCCAAGCTCGTGCGGCAGGCCCTGTCCGCGGTCCCACGCGAAGCCTGGGAGGTCAGGACCGGGGACGGCCGCGACCTCGGCGCCGAGCAGCCGGAGTCGTTCGACCGCGTCCTGGTGGATGTCCCGTGCACCGGCCTGGGCGCCCTGCGCCGGCGCCCGGAGTCGCGCTGGCGGCGCACACCCAAGGACCTCGTGGACCTTGGCCCGCTGCAGCGCCAGCTGCTCAACTCCGCGATCGACGCCGTCAAGCCCGGCGGCGTGGTGGCGTACGTGACATGTTCGCCGCACCCGGCAGAGACCACCGCCGTCGTCAGTGATGCCCTGCGCAAGCGCGAGGACCTCGAGCTCCTCGACGCCGGCGCCGTGCTGGACAGCGTGAGCCTCACCGGCCACCTCGAGGCCGGGCACGAGCTCACCGCCCAGCTCTGGCCGCACGTGCACCAGACGGACGCCATGTTCCTGGCGCTGATTCGCAAGTTGGCCTGAGTTTCGCTGATACTGGGGCACTGCCACCATAAAGCGATCCAGCTAGGTACGAACGAGAAGGAAATCCATGGCCCAATGCTGCATCAACCCGAGCATCCTTTCGGCTGACTTCGTCAACCTTGAGGCCGAACTGCGCCGCATCAGCAATGCCGATGCCGTGCACGTGGACGTCATGGACAACCATTTCGTACCCAACCTGACCATCGGGCTGCCCGTGGTGCAGCGCATCCAGGCCGTCAGCCCGGTGCCGCTGGACGCCCACCTGATGATCGCCGACGCCGACCGATGGGCACCGGGCTTCGCCGACGCCGGGGTGGCCTCGGTGACGTTCCACGCCGAAGCCTCGATCGCGCCGATCAAACTTGCGCGGGAACTGCGCGCCCGCGGGGCCAAAGCCGGCATGGCGCTGCGTCCGGGCACCCCCGTGGAGCCCTATCTGGACATGCTCCCGGAACTGGACCTGCTGTTGATCATGACGGTGGAGCCAGGCTTCGGCGGACAGTCCTTCCTGGACCTGACGCTGCCCAAGATCCGGCGGGCCCGCGCTGCCATTGACGGCTCCGGCGTCGCGGTGGCGCTGCAGGTGGACGGCGGCATCACCGAGGAGACGATCGTGCGCGCCGCAGAGGCTGGGGCCAACGTCTTTGTCGCGGGGTCAGCCGTCTACGGCGCCACGGATCCGGCGGAGGCTGTCGAAAGGCTCCGGGCGGCGGGGTCCCGCTGACGGGCCGGTCCCGGCCGGGAACTGCCGCGAAGATGACGCCGGGCGTAACATCGGCATCCGGGGAATAGCCCGGGCAGGGCCGCAGTTGTGTCAGAATAACAACACACATACGTGCTCCGGGGTCGGTGTAAGTCCGAACCGGCGGTGACAGTCCGCGACCCGCGCGCCAGCGCCCTCCCTCGGGAAGGAAGCCGGCAAACGGTTGAACCGGTGAAATTCCGGTACCGACAGTTAAAGTCTGGATGAGAGAAGCACGTACAGCTGTTATTGCGGCGCCCCGACGGCGCCGCATAATTGCGCTGTCGTATACCCCCGGAGCCATCGCGGTTCTTGAGGGAAGGAACGACACACGCATGGACCCCTTGCGATGGCTCTTCGAAGCGCAGATCCCGGTAGGCGGATCTGTCCTGATTCTTCGTGAAGTGCTAGGCAACATCTTTGGCCTCGCCAGCGCCGTTGGCGGCATGCGCCGCCGGGTCTGGGCATGGCCCGTCGGCATCGCCGGCAACCTGCTGCTCCTGACAGTTTTCCTGGGCAACGTCTTCGGTTCCGCCACGCCGGCCACCCTGTGGGGCCAGGCCGGACGCCAGATCATGTTCATCGGCGTCGCACTCTACGGCTGGTACCGCTGGCGGCAGGGCAGGAAGTCCGCCAGCGGAGGGACTGCCGTCGCGCCGCGCTGGGCCGGCAACCGGACCCGGGTGATTCTGGCCCTCAGCCTCATGGCCGGCACCATGGCGCTTACCCCGGTCTTCGACTCCCTCGGCTCCTACCCGCCGGTCTGGGCCGACGCGTGGACGTTCATGGGCTCGCTGCTGGCGACATATGGGATGGCGCGGGGCTGGACGGAGTTCTGGCTCATCTGGGTGGCGGTGGACATCGTCGGTGTGCCGCTGCTGTTCAGCGCGGGCTACTACGCCAGCGCCGTCATGTACCTCTTCTACGGCTTCTTCACCCTGGCCGGGTTCTTTGTCTGGTGGCGTGCCTCCAGGCTGGCGAACCGGCCGGTCAAGGTCGAAACCGCCTTCCCCGACCCTGTGGCGGCCAAGTGAGTGCCCTCAACAGCGCCGGCTTGAGGGCCGGATTCAACGCCGCCCCGTTCAGCGCTGCCCCTTCCGGGGCTGCCGCGTCCGGCACTGTCGCGTCCGCCACTGTCGCGTCCGGCACTGTCGCGTCCGGCACTGCCGCTTTCAGCGCCGACGAGAATGCTGCGATGCAGGCTGCCCTGGCCGCTGCGGCGGGGGGTCCGCGGGGCGCCAACCCGCTCGTGGGCGCCGTGGTCGTCGGGGCGGACGGGACTTACCTCGCCACCGGTTACCACCGCGGAGCCGGGACTGCCCACGCCGAAGCTGACGCCATCGGCCAGGCGAAGGCGGCGGGCCGGGACCTCCGCGGCGCGGCGATCGTGGTGACGCTGGAGCCCTGCAACCACTGTGGGCGCACCGGCCCCTGCGCGCAGGCGATCATCGACGCCGGCATCACCGATGTCATCTACGCCGTCGACGATCCCCACGACCCGGCCGCCGGCGGCGCCGTGACGCTCCGGGCCGCGGGCGTCCGCGTCCGCTCCGGGCTGGCGGCCGAGGCGGCGCTGGACCTGAACCGGCGCTGGTTCGACGCCGTCGCCGCCAAGCGGCCGTTCGTCACCCTGCATATCGCCCAGACCCTCGACAGCCGCATCGCTGCCAGCGACGGCACCAGCCAGTGGATCTCCAGTCCGGAATCGCTCGCCGACAACCACGCCCTGCGCGGCCGGATAGACGCCATCCTGGTGGGCACCCAGACGGTCCTGATCGACAACCCCCGGCTCACCGCCCGGAACGCCGACGGCGAAGCAGAGGGCAAACAGCCGCTGCGCGCCGTGATGGGGTACCGGGGCATCCCCGACGGCGCCGCCATCCACGGAGCCGACGGCAACGTCCTGCACCTGGCCACCCGCGACCCGCGCGAGGCCCTGGACCAGCTGTTCGCGCACGGCGTCCGGCACCTCATGGTGGAGGGCGGCTCCCGGATCCTGAGCGCTTTCCTGGCCGCCGGCCTGGTCGACGAACTCATCGTCTACCTGGCGCCGACACTGCTTGGCTCGGGCACGGCTGCCCTGGAGGACCTCGGCATCACCACCCTGGCCGATGCCCAGCTGTGGGAATGGGACCCGGCATCCGGAGGCGCCGTCCAGGTCCTCGGCCGCGACCTCCGGCTCCATCTTCGCCCGGCCGCCCCGGCTGCCCCGGCCGATGAGGCCGACCCGGCCGCCACCCCTACTTCATCCGATACCACCCCGCACCGCACCGGCGCGGACACCGCCGCAGGAGGCAATTGATGTTTACCGGAATTATCGCCGAGCAGGGAAAGGTGCTGTCCGTTGAGCGCAACGGGGACAGCAGCGCCACCGTTCGGCTGCACGCGCCCGGCACCACGGACGGTCTCGCGCTGGGCGGTTCCATAGCGGTCAACGGCGTCTGCCTCACCGCCACGCAGATCGACGGCAGGGACTTCAGCGTCGACGTCATGGGCGAGACCCTGATCCGCAGCACGATCGGAGAACTCGCTGCGGGCGATCCCGTCAACCTGGAACGCTGCGTCCCCGCCGGCGGACGGTTGGACGGCCATGTGGTCCAGGGCCACGTCGACGGCGTCGGCCAGCTTGTGGAGCGCGAGGGGCTTGGCAACTGGGACCGGCTGCGCTTCGCGGTGCCGGCCGGGCTGGCCCGGTACATCGCCGAAAAGGGATCCATCGCCGTCGACGGCGTCTCGCTCACCGTCACGGCAGTCAGCCCGGCCAACGATCCGGCGCCCTGGTTTGAAGTAGGGCTCATCCCGACCACCCTGGCCGAGACCGGCCTGGGCCAAAAGGCACCCGGCGGCCATGTAAACCTCGAAGTCGATGTCCTGGCGAAGTACACCGAACGCCTGCTGTCCTTTGCCGGCGGTACGTCGCCCGCCGCGCACAGGGCAGCCGAAGGTACTGCCGGAGAACCCGCCCTCACGGACGGGGCAACGAAATGAGCCGGGTCACGGACCAGCCCGGCCATGACGTGGCCGAAGTGCTCCGCGCGGCCGGCACCGGGCGTGCCGGCCTCGATCCGATCGAGGACGCCATCAGCGCCATGGCAGCCGGGCGCCCCGTCCTGGTGGTGGACAACGAGGACCGTGAGAACGAAGGCGACATCATTTTCGCCGCGGAGCACGCCACCCCCGCGCTGATGGGCTGGACTGTCCGCTACAGCTCCGGAGTGATCTGCGTACCGCTCGACGCCGACCGGGCAGACGCCCTGGCGCTGCCGCCGATGGTGGCAATCAACGAAGACGCCAAGGGCACCGCCTACACCGTGTCCTGCGACGCCGCCGTGGGTGTCAGCACCGGAATTTCCGCCACGGACCGCGCCCTGACGGCCCGGATCCTGGCCGACCCGCAAAGCCGGCCAAATTCCTTGACCCGTCCCGGGCATGTTTTTCCCCTCCGCGCCGTTAAGGGGGGAGTGCGGGAACGTCCCGGCCACACCGAGGCGGCCGTGGACCTGTGCCGGCTGGCGGGCCTGGAGCCCGTGGGCGTGATAGCAGAGCTTGTGTACGACAACGGAGAAATGATGCGGCTGGACGGATTGCGCGGCTTCGCCATCGAGCATGGCTGCCCCCTGATTTCTATTGCGGATCTGGTGGCGTATCTTGAAGCGGAACAGCACGGCAGCCACGCAGCGGACCCTGTCTGATGGAGGAGAAATAGTGACGACTTCGGAGACCCGAGAAGAGGCGGCCATGGCCCGTCAACCGCATCCGGTCAGCGCAGGACCCATCGTCCAGCTGCCCACCGCCTTTGGCAACTTCGTGGCGCAGGCCTGGACCGACCTCGCCACCGGCGCGGAGCACCTGGCAGTCAGTTCACCGTTGGCGCCGGTAGACGGCCAGGCACCACTGGTCCGTCTTCATTCGGAATGCCTCACAGGCGATGTGTTTGGCTCCTACCGCTGCGACTGCGGCGAGCAGCTCGCCTATGCCCTCGAGCTGATCAACGAACTCGGCGGCACCCTGCTGTACCTGCGCGGCCAGGAGGGCCGCGGGATCGGCCTGGCGAACAAGATGAAGGCCTATGCCTTGCAGGAGGCCGGTTTTGACACCGTGGAGGCCAACGAACAGCTCGGGCTGCCGGTCGACGCGCGCTGCTACAAGGCCGCGGCCCAGATCCTCGCGGAGATGGGTCTCCACGAGATCCGGCTGCTGAGCAACAACCCGGACAAGCAGGACCGGCTCGCGCAGGCGGGCGTCAAGGTGGTGGAGATGGTCCCCACGGAGGTCCCCTCCCGGGAGCAGAACATACGCTACCTGCAGACGAAGAAGGACCGGATGGACCACCGCCTGGTCCTGGACGTTGAACCGGCTCCGGCCGCCGGCCTGTCCGGATTCGAGCACGACCAGGACTGACCGGGCAGCAACACGACCACCAGATTCAACAGCAAGGAATACCCTATGAGCGGCCACGGCGCCCCCCAGATCGACCTCAGCACCTTCAAACCCGAAGAAACCTCACAGCTCAAGCTGGCCATTGTGGCCGCGAGCTGGCACACCAAGATCATGGACGGGCTTCTCGACGGCGCCCTGCGCGCCGCGAAGGACGCCGGCATCAATGAGCCGACCGTCCTGCGCGTGCCCGGCACCTTTGAGCTCCCGGTCGCGGCCGCCCGGCTGGCACCGCACTTCGACGCCGTCGTGGCGCTCGGCGTCGTCATCCGGGGCGGCACCCCGCACTTCGAATACGTCTGCGAGGCGGCCACCCTGGGCCTGACCGAGGTCAGCGTGCGCACGGGCGTCCCCGTGGGCTTCGGCGTGCTGACGTGCGACACCGAGCAGCAGGGGATCGACCGGGCCGGCCTGCCCGGATCCACCGAGGACAAGGGGCACGAGGCGGTTACCGCAGCCCTGGCCACGGCAGTGACGCTCAAGCAGTTCGGCTGAGCCGCCAAACTGCAGTTTTTGCCGGTGCGGGCGCCACCCTGGCCGCCCGCGCCGGCTGTGTTAGATGTGCTGGATATGCAGTGCCTCACATCTCCGCCGTCATGCAACGCCCCGGCGGGCGTTCCCGCGCCGGGAGCAAGTAGGCTTGGGGGCGTGAAGAATTTCGAGTCGCTGTTCGCAGAACTGAGTGAAAAGGCAGCCGTTCGTCCGGAGGGCTCCCGCACCGTCGCCGAACTGGATTCCGGAGTCCACGGCATCGGCAAGAAGGTCGTGGAGGAAGCAGCCGAGGTTTGGATGGCTGCCGAGTATGAATCCGATGAGGCCGCCGCCGAGGAAATTTCCCAGCTGCTCTACCACCTGCAGGTTCTGATGCTCGCCAAAGGACTCACTCTGGAAGACGTCTACAAGCATCTGTAGCCGCGCCCGCACCGGACACCGCCATGATTTCGCTGGCGGAACCCGTGCACCGCGTGGCCGATGTGCCCCCACAAAGACTTCCACACCCAAGAGAGACTTTTCCCATGCTTAGAGTTGCCGTCCCGAACAAGGGATCCCTGTCCGAAGCTGCCGCGGCCATGCTGGCCGAGGCAGGCTACCGCCAGCGCCGCGACACCCGCGAGCTTGTCATGGTGGACCCGGACAACGACATTGAGTTCTTCTTCCTCCGCCCGCGCGACATCGCCGTGTACGTGGGCCAGGGCACGCTCGACGTCGGCATCACCGGCCGCGACCTGCTGCTCGACGCGGAGGTCGAGGCTGAGGAGCTGCTGCCGTTGGGCTTCGCCGCTTCCACCTTCCGCTTTGCGGGCCCGGTGGGCGACTTCACCACTGTCGCCGAGCTCGAGGGCAAGCGCCTGGCCACGAGTTACGATGGACTGCTGCGCGGCTACCTGGCCGCACGCGGCATCAACGCCAAGGTGGTCCGCCTTGACGGCGCGGTTGAATCCTCCGTCCGCCTCGGCGTCGCGGACGCGATTGCCGACGTCGTCGAGACCGGCACCACGCTCAAGGCCGCCGGCATGGAGATCTTCGGCGAGCCGATCCTGAATTCGGAGTCCGTACTCATTGGCCGCAAGGGCGAGCAGAACCCTGCCACGGAGGTCCTGATCCGCCGGCTCCAGGGCGTCCTCGTGGCCCGGCAGTATGTGCTGATGGACTACGACATCCGCAAGGAACTCGTGGAGCAGGCCGCCGGGCTCACCCCGGGCCTGGAGTCTCCCACCGTGTCGCCGCTGCGCGATTCGGACTGGGTGGCCGTCCGCTCGATGGTGCCCAAGCGGGAAACCAACCGGATCATGGACGAGCTCTACGACCTCGGCGCCCGCGCCATCCTGGTCAGCAGCATCCACGCCTGCCGCATCTAGGCGCGGATCCGCCGGGCCCCGCCGGGTCCCGCCAGCAAGAACCTCCAGCAATACCCGCCTGCAAGTACCAGGAGAAGTCATGACTGTTGCCGTGCGCGTCATCCCGTGCCTCGACGTCGATGCCGGCCGCGTGGTCAAGGGCATCAACTTTGAGGGCCTCCGCGACGCCGGGGACCCGGTGGAACTGGCGCACCGCTACGACAACAGCGGCGCCGACGAGCTCACCTTCCTTGACGTCACGGCGTCCTCCGGCAACCGGGAGACCACGTTCGACGTCGTCCGCCGCACCGCCGAGGAAGTTTTCATCCCGCTGACCGTCGGCGGTGGCGTCCGTGGCGTGGCCGAGGTGGACAAACTCCTGCGCTGCGGCGCGGACAAGGCCGCCATCAACACGGCAGCCGTGGCCCGGCCGGACGTGATCGACGAGATCACCCGGCACTTTGGTTCCCAGGTCCTGGTGCTTTCCCTGGACGCGCGCCGGACCCGTCCGGGCTCTCAGCCCACCCCGTCCGGCTTTGAAGTCACCACGCACGGAGGACGGCAGGGGACCGGCATCGACGCGATCGCCTGGGCGCGGGAAGCGGCCGACCGGGGGGTGGGTGAAATCCTGCTGAACTCGATCGACGCCGACGGCACCAAGGACGGCTTCGATCTAGAACTGATCCGCCTGGCGCGGGCCGGGGTCAAGGTCCCGCTCATCGCCTCCGGCGGCGCCGGCAAGCCGGAGCACTTCCCGCCGGCCGTGGCAGCAGGCGCCGACGCCGTCCTGGCGGCCTCGGTCTTCCACTTCGGCCCGCTGGACATGATTGCGCAGGTCAAGGCCGCGATTCGCGAAGCAGGCTTTGAAGTCCGCTAGTCCCCCCCGCTTTAAACCAACGCGGGGTCACTTAGCGCCCGTCCCGGAGGGGATTATGGGCGGTAAGTGACCCCGCGTTGCTGTAGTTGGGGGGAAGGGCCGCCTAGAGCCCGACTTCGGCGGACTGCAGGAGCGCGACGGCGTCCGGCTGGCCTTCAAAGGTCACGAGGGCGTGGCGGGTGCGGCCGTGGGCGTGCATGAGCAGCTCGCCCGGTTCGCCGACGATGGCCACGGACACGGGCGCGCGCTTGGCGACATGCCGCGGACCCGACGGGCTCACCAGCACGATGCCCAGATCCACGCCGCGGTACAGGATCGCGGCCCGCTTGACGAGCTCATCCCACAGAGCATCCGAGTAGGCCTGGTCCAGGGCGCGCGGGGCCCAGCGGTCCACGGCGCGGCGGACGTCCTCGGTGTGCACGAAGTACTCGATCAGGTTGGAGCTTTCGTCCAGCGCCTTGATCCGCAGCGGTGACAGCGCCGGGGGACCGGCCCGGAATTCGTTGACCAGCTTGGCGTAGTCCTCGGTGGTCTTCAGGGTGCGCGCCAGTTCGGCCGTCGCCTGGTCCGAGGCCTTGGACAGGCGCTTGATCAGCAGGCCCAGTCCGACGGCGATTTTCCGTTCGCGCAGGTACAAGTGCGCGGCAAGATCGCGGGTGAGCCAACCTGCGCAGAGCGTGGCGGCATCAGGGCCGGCCGCCAGCAGGGTTTCGGCCAGGACTTCTCGGGACGGTTCGACGAAATGCATCACTTGTGAAACTAGCACGAGACGGCCGTGCGTGGGCACAGGAATCGCCGCCGCAACCGTGCCCGGCCGCATCATCCAGCGCCGGACGGCGGCGCCGGGCCGATTGGCGCGCCAGTGTTAAGCGGCGGGACCTGCCCGCAGGCCGGCGACGGGCCCGGAGGCACTAGACTTGATCTGATGTCTGAGCAGCCCGCCTCCGCCCCCAGCCCCATCAACGGCAGCGCCATTAACGGCAGCGCCGTCGATCGCAGCCCCGTCAGCGGCAGCCCCCTTCCGGCCGGCCTGGCGGACGCCCTCAAGCGCGACAGCGCCGGCCTGGTGGCCGCCATCGTCCAGCAATTCGACACCCACGAGGTGCTGATGCTGGGCTGGATGGACGACGAGGCGCTGCACCGCACCCTGACCAGCGGGCGCGTCACGTTCTATTCGCGCTCCCGCCAGGAGTACTGGCGCAAGGGAGACACCTCCGGGCACGTGCAATGGGTTAAGTCGCTCGCCATGGACTGCGACGGCGATGCGCTGCTGGTCCGGGTCGACCAGGTCGGCGCGGCCTGCCACACCGGGACCCGGACGTGCTTCGACGGCCGCGAGCTCGACGCCGTCGTTGGCCACGGGGGCTAGGCGCCCCCGGCACACCGGCAGAGCGCCCCGGCGCTTCCACAGCTTCACGAACCGGACCCCAGGCAGGATCCCATGACCGGATCCGGTCGCAGGTCCACCTAAAGAACAGGCGGAAAGCACAGCCATGCAGGACCTTGGAATCATCAGCCCCGGCCTCGAAGAGTTCCGCGAACTCGCAGGCCACAGCCGCGTCATCCCCGTCCGGCTCAAGGTGCTGGCTGACGCCGAAACCCCGATCGGGCTCTACCGCAAGCTCGCCCATGGCCAGCCCGGAACGTTCCTGATGGAATCGGCGGCGGTCGGCGGCGCCTGGTCGCGCTACTCCTTCATCGGCTCCCGCTCCCGGGCCACCCTGACCACCAAGGACGGCAGCGCGCACTGGCTGGGCGAGCCCCCGGTGGGTGTGCCCCTGGACGGCAACCCCGTGGACGCCATCCGCGACACCGTCGCCGCGCTGCGCACCGAGCGCTTCGACGGCCTCCCGCCGTTCACCTCGGGCCTGGTCGGGTTCCTGGGCTGGGAAACCGTCCGGCACTGGGAGAAACTGACCAGCCCGCCGGAAGACGATCTCCAACTGCCGGAAATGGCCCTCAACCTGGTCACCGACATGGCGGTCCACGACAACATGGACGGCACCGTCCTGCTGATCGCCAACGCCATCAACTTCGACAACAGCACTGAACGGGTCGACGACGCCTGGCATGACGCCGTCGCCCGGGTCAAAGCCCTGCTCGAAAAGATCAGCCGCCCCGTGGAGCAGCCGGTCTCCGTGCTGGAGACGGCCGCCCTGGACTTCGCGTCCAGTGTGCAGGAGCGCTGGGACGAAACCGAGTACCTGGCGGCCCTGGACCGCGGCAAGGAGGCGATCGTGGACGGTGAGGTCTTCCAGGTGGTGATCTCCCGCCGATTCGAGATGGAGTGCGGCGCCGACCCCCTCGATGTCTACCGGGTCCTGCGGAACACCAACCCGAGTCCCTACATGTACCTCTTCAGCTTCGAGGACGCCGCCGGCCGCGAATACACGATCGTCGGCTCCTCGCCGGAGGCCCTCGTCACGGTGACCGGGGACGAAGTCATCACCCACCCCATCGCCGGCTCACGCCCGCGTGGCAAGACGGTGGAGGCGGACAAGGCCCTGGCCGAGGAACTGCTGGCGGACGAGAAGGAACGCGCCGAGCACCTGATGCTGGTCGACCTGTCCCGGAACGACCTCTCGAAGGTCTGCGTGGCGGGATCCGTCGACGTCACGCAGTTCATGGAGGTGGAGCGCTTCAGCCACATCATGCACCTGGTGTCCACCGTGGTCGGAGAGCTCGCCCCGTCCGCCAAGGCCTACGACGTGCTCAAGGCAACGTTCCCGGCCGGCACCCTCTCCGGTGCCCCGAAGCCGCGGGCCCTGCGTCTGCTGGATGAACTTGAACCGCACCGGCGCGGCATCTATGGCGGCGTGGTGGGGTACCTGGACTTCGCCGGGGACATGGACATGGCGATCGCCATCCGGTCGGCCCTGCTCCGGGAAGGGCGCGCGTACGTCCAGGCCGGCGGCGGGATCGTCGCAGATTCGGTGAACCCGACCGAGGCCCAGGAAACCGTGAACAAGGCCGCCGCCCCGCTGCGCGCCGTGCACACGGCCAGGTCGCTGCACAACATCAACGGTGACGCAGTCACTGACTCGGTGCCCGATTCAGGAGCCGAGTCCTGATGGGGGAGCCGGAAGCCACCGCCAAGAACACCGTGGAGACCACTGTGAAGAGCACCAAGCGGTCCGCCGTCCCGGGCTGGGCCCGGAAGTCCACCCTGGTCCTGGTGATCGCTGCCCTGGCCCTTGCGGTGTTCGGGACCACCACCCAGACCTGGCTCACCGTGCACCTCGATCCCACGCAGCTCGGCGCGGCCGTGGCCAGCCAGGACGGCCTGCAGGTCCAGGGCAGCAAGGCTGCCACCACCGTGACAGCCCTGGCGCTTGTGGCCCTCGCCGGCGGCCTCGCGGCCTCCATCGCCGGCCGCGTGGCCCGCTGGGTCATCACGGCGATCATCCTCCTCGCGGCCGCGGGCATCGTCGCCGCGGCAGCCGTCGTGCTGGCGGACCCGCTGGCCGCGGCGCAGGGATCGATCGCGGCCGCCACTGGAATCAGCGGCAGCAGCGTGCAGGTGGACGTCACAGTGTTCCCCGTCCTCGCCGTCGTCGCCGGTGCCCTGCTGGGCCTCAGCGCCCTGGCGATCGTGCCGGCCGGCCGCTACTGGAAGAGCCGCACCAAATATGACGCGGCCTCCGCCAGGCCTGCCGCGGGCGGGACCGCAGCTGGCGGCAAGGCGCCGGCCGCCCCCGCGGACGAGATTGACAGCTGGGACCGGTTGTCCCGCGGCGACGACCCCACCTGAGCCGGTGACGGGCGCGGCCAGCAACGCGGCCAGCCACACGACGGGCAACGCGGCCAAAACACACCGCCAAAAAATGGCAGAATGTAAGCAGTATTCATCCTGAGGAGATTTCAATGAGCAAAGCCACTGTTTCCGCATCCACGTCCGCTGCGCCGAAGGGCGTCTACGACGACGTCGATCACAGCGAAGCGCCGGGCCACGGCAACAGCCCGGCCGCGTGGACCTGCGTAATCGTGATGCTGATCGGCGCCCTCATTGCGTCCATCGCCTTCGTCATCGCCAACACCCCGATCTTCGTTGCAGGTGCGGCGGTCATGGTGATCGGCCTGCTCGCCGGCTGGGTCATGCGCAAGGCCGGCTACGGCGTCGGCGGCAGCAAGCTGAAGAACTCCGGCCACTGAGCGTGAGCGTTCTCGACGACATCAATGCCGGTGTCAGGGAGGATATGCATGCGCGCCAGCGTCTGGTCACGCTCGCGGAGCTGAAGGAGGGCGCCGCCGCGGCGGCGCCCGCCCGTGACGCCTGGGCCGCCCTCGGCGGGACCTCAAGCACCCGGGACCAGCTCAAGGTGATTGCCGAGGTCAAGCGCCGCAGCCCGTCAAAGGGCCGGCTCGCGGACATCGCCGATCCCGCGTCCCTCGCCGCGCAGTACGCCGACGGCGGGGCCGCCGTGATCAGCGTCCTGACCGAGGAGCGCCGCTTCGGCGGCTCCCTGGCCGATCTCGACGCCGTCCGTGCCGCCGTGGACATCCCGCTGCTGCGCAAGGACTTCATGGTTGACGAATACCAGATCTGGGAGGCCCGGGCGCACGGCGCCGATCTTATCCTGCTGATCGTGGCCTCGCTCTCGGACGCCCAGCTGCTTGAATTCACGGCCCTCAGCCGCGAGCTCGGCATGAACGTGCTGGTCGAGACCCATACGGCGGAGGAAATCGAGCGCGCAGTCGCCGCGGAGGCCCGGATCATCGGCGTCAACGTACGCAACCTCAAGACGCTCGACGTCGACCGTTCCGTCTTCGCGGCGCTGACCGGCGGCATTCCCGCCGGTGCGCTCGTGGTCGCCGAATCCGGTGTGCGCGACGTCGAGGACGTCAAGCACTATGCGGCCCGCGGAGCCAACGCGGTCCTGGTCGGCGAGGCGCTGGTCAGTGACGCGACGCCCCGCGAACGGATCGCCGAATTCATGGCTGCCGGCGCAACGGCAATCGCCGCGCGCGCCTGAGGCCGGCCGGTCCTGGCGCCTCCGTCCGGACCGTGAGCGGTGCCGGGCCCGCGATTTTGCCCGGACCAATGAGCGGATCTCATCAGCAGATCCCCAAAGCTAGCAGTGGAACAGGATGGTGAGACTGATGGTCGATGCACCAGCAGCCGGCTCTGACGAAAGTGCCGTGGACGCGTTCCTGCAGGGCGGCCGCCCCGCGGAGCATCCCGCGCAGGGCGAACCGTCCCTGCGCCACGCCCCGGGGCCCTACTTCGGGAACTACGGCGGCCGGTGGATGCCGGAGTCGCTCATCGCGGCCCTGGACGAGCTCGAGGACACCTTCGAGAAGGCCAAGGCCGATCCGGCGTTCACGGCCCAGATCGCGGAGCTGAACAAGAACTACTCCGGCCGCCCGTCGCTCCTGACCGAGGCCAAGCGCTTCGCCGAGCACGCCGGCGGGGTGCGGATCTTCCTCAAGCGCGAAGACCTCAACCACACCGGCTCGCACAAGATCAACAACGTCCTGGGCCAGGCGCTGCTCGCCAAGCGCATGGGCAAAACCCGCGTCATCGCCGAAACCGGCGCCGGTCAGCACGGTGTGGCCAGCGCCACGGCCGCAGCCCTGCTGGGCCTGGAATGCGTGGTCTACATGGGCGCCGAGGACTGCCGCAGGCAGTCCCTCAACGTGGCCCGCATGGAGCTTCTTGGGGCCACGGTCATCCCGGTCACCAACGGATCCCAGACGCTCAAGGACGCCATCAACGAGGCCCTGCGCGACTGGGTCGCAAACGTGGGCAACACGCACTACCTGCTGGGCACCGCCGCCGGGGCACACCCGTTCCCGGCGATGGTCCGCTACTTCCACGAAGTCATCGGCGAGGAAGCCCGCGCCCAGATCCTGGACCAGACGGGCCGGCTGCCGGATGCCGTCTGTGCCTGCATCGGCGGCGGCTCCAACGCGATCGGCATCTTCCACGGCTTCCTCGATGACCCCTCGGTCAAGATCTACGGCTTCGAGGCCGGCGGCGAGGGCGTCGAAACCGGACGCCACGCGGCCACCATCACTCTCGGCAAGCCCGGCGTGCTGCATGGCGCCCGCTCCTACCTCATGCAGGACGACGACGGCCAGACCATCGAGTCGCACTCGATCTCCGCGGGCCTGGACTACCCCGGCGTCGGCCCCGAGCACTCTTACCTCGCCGACATCGGCCGGGTCAGCTACGAGCCCATCACGGACAGCGAAGCCATGGAGGCCTTCCGCCTCTTGTGCCGCACCGAGGGCATCATCCCCGCCATCGAGTCCGCCCACGCCCTCGCCGGCGCCATCAAGGTGGGCCAGCGGCTCGCCGCAGACGCGGCCGCCGGCACGGGAGGCAACGCCTCCGAGAAAATCGTGATCGTGAACCTCTCCGGCCGCGGCGACAAGGACGTGGCCACGGCCGCGGAATGGTTCGACCTGCTGGACAAGGACTCACCGGAAGCCGAAATCGCCAAAGAGGGGGAACAGCTGTGAGCACCAGCCAGGACGGCACCCAGCACACCGCGCAGCACGCCAGCAAGTCGGCCGCCGCCATTGACGGCGCCCGCGCCCAGGGCCGGGCGGCCCTGATCGGCTACCTGCCCGCCGGCTACCCGAGCGTTGAAGACACCATTGCCGCCGGCATCGCCCTGGCCGAGAACGGCGCCGACCTCATCGAGATCGGCATCCCGTACTCGGACCCGGTCATGGACGGACAGGTCATCCAGGCGGCCACGACGGAAGCCCTCGCGAAGGGCTTCCACGTCCGGGAGGTCTTCGACGTCGTCCGCGGCATCACGAGCAAGACCGACGCCGCCGTGCTGGTCATGACCTACTGGAACCCCGTGGTCCGGATGGGCGTGGACGAGTTCTCCCGCCGCCTGGCCGAGGCCGGGGGCGCCGGGCTCATCACGCCCGACCTCATTCCGGACGAGGCCGCCGAATGGATGGCGGCCTCGGACAAGTACGGCCTGGACCGGGTGTTCCTCGTGGCGCCCTCGTCCTCGCCCGAACGCATGAAACGCACGGTCGACGCCAGCCGCGGCTTCGTCTACGCCGTCTCCATCATGGGCGTCACCGGCGCCCGGACCTCGGTCAGCTCCGCGGCCAAGGACGTCGTCGCCGCCGCGCACGCCGCGGGCGCCGAACGCGTCTGCGTGGGCCTCGGGGTCTCCACCGCCAGCCACGTCCGCGAGATCGCCGAGTACGCCGACGGCGTGATTGTCGGCACCGCCCTCGTCGCGGCCATCCGGGACGGCGGCGTGGATGCGGTAGCCTCCTTGACGAAAGACCTCAGCACCGGCCTTACCAAGGAAGAAGCGTAAGCAATGCAGTCAGTCCTCCACGCGGCGGCGATGATTCCCGCGAGCATTCCGAGCCCCAGCTGGTCCGGATTCGACATCCCGCTGCCGTGGGGGTCCCTGCGCATCCACGCCTACGCCCTGTGCATCCTCGCCGGCATTATTGCCGGCCTGTGGCTGACCTCGGTCCGCTGGGCACGCCGCGGCGCCCCCGAGGGCAGCGTCTGGGACATCGCCATCTGGGCCATCCCGTTCGGCATTATCGGCGGACGGCTGTACCACGTGTTCTCCTCTCCGGACGCCTACTTCGGCCCGGGATTCGACGGCACGGGGGACCTTTCCCTGATTCCGCAGATCCAGCGCGGCGGCCTGGGCATCTGGGGCGCCGTCGTGCTCGGCGCGGTGGGCGCCTGGATCGGGTGCCGGCGTGCCGGGGTGAAGCTGAGCGCCTTCATGGACGCCGCGGCCCCCGGACTGCTGCTGGCCCAGGCCATTGGCCGGTGGGGCAACTACTTCAACCAGGAACTCTTCGGCGGCCCCACCACGCTTCCGTGGGGACTGCAGATCGATCCCAACAACCCGAACTTCCCGCCCGGCATGCCGACGGACACGCTCTTCCACCCGACGTTCCTCTACGAGTCGCTGTGGAACCTGGCCGGCGTCCTGATTCTGCTGGCCCTGGACCGCAAATTCAGCTTCCGCCGCGGCCGCCTCTTCTGCGTCTACGCCATGTACTACACCCTGGGCCGCGTCTGGATCGAGGCCATGCGGATCGACGACGCCGAACAGATCACCCTCTTCGGGCTCACCACCAGGCTCAACGTCTGGACCAGCATCATCGTCTTCGCCGGAGCCCTTCTCGCCTTCATCCTCCTCGGACTGCGCAAGCGCTCCGAGCCGGACACCCCGTTCCTCCCCGGCCGCGCACCGGCGGATTCAAAGCCGGGGGAGACTGTGCCGGCTGAGGAAAAGGCGGCTGAGACAAAGGCGGCAAAGTCAAAGCCGGGCGCTGAGGCCACTGACCCCGACGACGCCGACCGCGCCACCGAGGCCGACAGCGCTGACCGCGCCGCCGTCGCCGACCGCGCCACCGTTCCCGCGGACGCGGCAACCATCCGCCATTCGGACGCCGCTGTCTCAGATAGTGAATCCCGTGCTAATCTCCGGAATAACCAAAGCGGACCAGTTCGCGCATCCGAGGATGCGGACAAGGACTCTACGGGCGGCACCGCGCCCGCCAACGGAGCTCCGGCAGCCGGAGTTTCCGGCCGCCAGGGAACTGGAACCGCGCCGGAGGCCGAGGGCACCAAGTAGCTCGGCGCCGGCACTTCGGGTTGACCGGAGCCACCGCTCACCGGACCCGACTCCACAGCGTCGTGGCAAGAGGGCTTGCCGTGGACAGCAGATCGAAGCTGTCCATGCAAGCCCGGGCCAGCACCTGCGTAACTGTTAGTACAGGAGGCCGGGCTGGCCTACAATTCCAGTTAGAAAAACACTCTGTTGCGCCCGTCACACCGGCGTGCCGAGTGGGGCCAATGTTGTCCCTCCCATACGCACGATCAGGAGGAAGGACGTCTCCAATGACCCAAACTCTTCACAGCCCCAGCTGGTCCGATCCGGACCAGCCCTCGGCTGCCGCGTCACCCTTCAGCCGTTTCGCGGCGATTCCGGCCGCTGCCGGACTCTACAACCCGGAGAACGAAAAGGACGCCTGCGGCCTGGCCATCATCGCCACGCTCCGCGGCGAGCCTGGCTACGACATCGTCGACGCCGCCCTGACCGCCCTGCGCAACCTCGAGCACCGCGGTGCCGTCGGCGCCGATGAAGGTACCGGCGACGGCGCCGGCCTCCTGATGCAGGTGCCGGACGAATTCTTCCGCGCAGTCACGGACTTTGAACTTCCGGCCCCCGGCCAGTACATCGTGGGAACCGCGTTCCTGCCTGCCGAGCAGCGCGAATCCGACGCCGCCCGCGCCGGCATCGAAGGCCTCGCCGCGGACGAGGGCTTGACCGTCCTGGGCTGGCGCGAAGTACCGATCGTGGCCGACCTGGTCGGGGCCATGGCCCGGGCCTGCATGCCGTACTTCTCGCAGCCCTTCTTCGCCTCCAGCACCGGGGAAACCCTCGAGCGCAACGAGCTCGACTCCCGCGCCTGGCGGATCCGCAAGCGCGCCCAGAACAAGTTCGGCGTGTACTTCCCGTCGCTCTCCTCCCGGACCATCGTCTACAAGGGCATGCTCACCACCGCGCAGCTCGAACCGTTCTACCCGGATCTGTCGGACAAGCGCTTCAAGACCAAGCTCGCGATCGTCCACTCGCGCTTTTCCACCAACACGTTCCCGTCCTGGCCGCTGGCCCAGCCGTTCCGCACCATCGCGCACAACGGCGAGATCAACACCGTCAAGGGCAACCGCAACTGGATGCGGGCCCGGCAGTCCCAGCTCTCCAGTCCGCTGCTGGGGGACTCGCCCGAAGAGCTGTTCCCGATCTGCACCCCGGGCGCCTCCGACTCGGCCTCCTTCGACGAGGTCGCCGAACTGCTCTGGCTCTCCGGCCGGCCCATCACGCACTCGATCATGATGATGATCCCGGAGGCGTGGGAAAACCACGCCACGATGGATCCGGCCCGCCGCGCCTTCTACGAATACCACTCGATGCTCATGGAGCCCTGGGACGGCCCGGCGGCCGTCTCCTTCACGGACGGCAACCTGGTCGGCGCCACGCTGGACCGCAACGGGCTCCGTCCGGGCCGGTACTGGATCACCGAGGACGGCCTGATCGTCTTCGCCTCCGAAGTCGGCGTGATCGACGTCGAACCCTCCAAGGTGGTCAAGAAGGGCCGCGTCTCGCCGGGCAAGATGTTCCTGGTGGACACCGGGGCCGGCCGGATCATCGACGACGCCGAGGTCAAGGCCGAGGTTGCCGCAGCGAACCCCTGGGCCGAATGGGTCAAGGACAACCTGATCGACCTCAAGAACCTGCCCGAACGCGAGCACGTCGTGCACACCGCCGCGTCGGTCAACATCCGCCAGCGCACCTTCGGCTACACCACCGAGGAACTGAAGATCCTGCTCGGCCCGATGGCCCGCACCGGCGCCGAGCCGCTCGGTGCCATGGGCTCGGACACACCGGTGGCCGTGCTGTCCAAGCGCCCGCGGCTGCTCTTCGACTACTTTGTGCAGTCCTTCGCGCAGGTCACCAACCCGCCGCTGGACGCCATCCGTGAAGAGCTCGTCACGTCCCTGACGTGCGCAATCGGCCCGAACGGCAACCTGCTCGACACCAAGCAGGTCCGGCAGCCGCAGGTCTCGCTGCCGTTCCCCGTGATCAACAACGACCAGCTCGCCAAGATCGCGAACATCGAGAGCGCCGACGGCGGCAAGGTCGCTATGAAGGTCCGCGGACTCTACCGCCCTGAAGGCGGCGAGAACGCCCTCCGGGCCCGGCTCACCGAAATCTGCGAACAGGTCTCCGGCGCCATCAACCGCGGCGTCCAGTACGTGGTGCTCTCAGACCGCGACTCGAACGCCCAGTGGGCCCCGATCCCGTCCCTGCTGCTGGTCAGCGCCGTGCACCACCACCTGCTGCGCAGCGCCAACCGCACCAAGACGGCGCTCGTGGTGGAGGCCGGGGACGTCCGCGAGACCCACCACGTCGCCGTGCTCATCGGCTACGGCGCCTCCGCCGTGAACCCGTACCTGGCCATGGAATCCGTGGAGCAGCTCATCGCCTCCGGCGACGTCGTCGGGGTCACCCCGCAGGACGGCGTCTACAACCTGATCAAGGGCCTGGGCAAGGGCGTCCTGAAGATCATGTCCAAGATGGGCATCTCCACCGTGGCCTCCTACACCGGTGCCCAGACCTTCGAAGCGCTCGGCCTCAGCCAGGACCTCGTGGACGAGTACTTCTCCGGCACGCACTCCCAGCTCGGCGGCGTCGGCCTCGACGTCATTGCCGCCGAAGTCCTGGCCCGGCACCGCATGGCCTACCCCGAGAACGGCATCGAACTGCCGCACCAGCCCCTGCTTGGCGGCGGCGAGTACCAGTGGCGCCGTGACGGCGAACCCCACCTGTTCAACCCCGAGACCGTCTTCCGGCTCCAGCACGCCACGCGTGAACGCCGCTACGACATCTTCAAGGCCTACACCCGCGGCGTTGACGACCAGTCCGAGAACCTCATGACCCTGCGCGGTCTGCTGAAATTCAAGGCCGGTTCGCGTCCCGCGGTGCCGCTCGAGGAAGTCGAACCGGTTTCCAGCATCGTCAAGCGGTTCTCCACCGGCGCCATGAGCTACGGCTCCATCTCCAAGGAAGCCCACGAGACCCTCGCGATCGCCATGAACCGGCTGGGCGGCAAGTCCAACACCGGTGAAGGCGGCGAGGACGTCGACCGGCTGCTCGATCCCACCCGCCGTTCCGCGGTCAAGCAGATCGCCTCCGGCCGCTTCGGCGTCACCAGCCTGTACCTGTCCAACGCGGACGACATCCAGATCAAGATGGCCCAGGGTGCCAAGCCCGGCGAAGGCGGCCAGCTGATGGCGCAGAAGGTCTACCCCTGGGTGGCCCGTACGCGGCACTCGACGCCCGGCGTCGGCCTCATTTCGCCGCCCCCGCACCACGACATCTACTCGATCGAGGACCTCGCGCAGCTGATCTACGACGCCAAGCGCGCCAACCCCTCGGCCCGGGTGCACGTCAAGCTCGTCTCCGAGGTCGGGATCGGCACCGTGGCGGCCGGCGTCACCAAGGCGAAGGCCGACGTCGTGCTGGTCTCCGGACACGACGGCGGTACCGGCGCCTCGCCGCTGAACTCGCTCAAGCACGCCGGCGTCCCGTGGGAACTCGGCCTCGCCGAGACGCAGCAGACGCTCATGCTCAACGGCCTGCGCGACCGTGTGGTGGTGCAGGTCGATGGCCAGCTCAAGACCGGCCGCGACGTCGTGATCGCCGCGCTGCTCGGCGGCGAGGAGTTTGGTTTCGCCACCGCCCCGCTGGTGGTCTCCGGCTGCATCATGATGCGCGTCTGCCACCTGGACACGTGCCCGGTGGGCGTCGCGACCCAGAACCCCGAGCTGCGCTCCCGGTTCAACGGCAAGCCCGAGTTCGTGGTGAACTTCTTCGAATTCCTTGCCGAGGAGGTCCGCGAAATCCTCGCCGAACTGGGTTTCCGCAGCATCGAGGAGGCGATCGGCCATGCCGAAATGCTCGACTCCCGCGACGCGATCAACCACTGGAAAGCCGAGGGGCTGGACCTGGATCCGATCCTGCACGGCCTCGAATTCGACAACGACGCGCCGCTGCGCAACCTCACCGGCCAGAACCACGAACTCGACAAGCACTTCGACCAGCGCCTGATCGCCATGGCGGCCGAAGCGCTGAGCGACCGCACGCCGGTAAAGATCTCGGTGGACGTCATCAACACGGACCGCTCCGTCGGCACCATGCTCGGGCACGTCGTGACGAAGACCTTCAGCACCGACGTCCTGGCCACCGACACCATTGACATCACCCTCAACGGCACCGCGGGTCAATCTCTCGGGGCGTTCCTGCCGGCCGGCATCACGCTGCGCATGTTCGGCGACTCCAACGACTACGTCGGCAAGGGACTCTCCGGCGGCCGCATCATCGTCCGGCCGGACCGCACCAACGTGTTCCCGGCCGAGCGCAACGTGATCGCCGGCAACGTGATCGGCTACGGCGCCACAAGCGGTGAGCTGTTCCTCCGCGGCCAGGTGGGCGAACGCTTCCTGGTCCGCAACTCCGGCGCCACCGCTGTGGTCGAAGGCATCGGGGACCACGGCTGCGAGTACATGACCGGCGGCCAGACGCTCATCATCGGCCGGACCGGACGCAACTTCGGCGCCGGCATGTCCGGGGGAACGGCCTACGTGCTGGACCTGCAGACCGAACGCGTCAACAAGCAGGCCCTCGAGTCAGGCGAGCTGCAGCTTCGCGAGCTCGACGCCGAGGACCGCGACATCGTCCACGGGCTGCTCGTGAAGCACCTCGAGGAAACCGAGTCGCTGCTCGCGGCACGGCTCCTCGAGAACTTCGATGACACCGCAGCCCGCATAACCAAGGTGCTGCCGCGCGACTACGCGGCAGTCCTGCAAACCCGTCTTGACGCCATCGAAGAGGGCCTGGACCCCGACGGCGAAGAAGTTTGGTCTCGAATCCTGGAGGTGACCGGTGGCTGATCCACGCGGATTTCTGAAAGTACGTCAGCGTGAAACCCAGCCGCGCCGTCCCGTCCCGGTCCGCATCATGGACTGGAAAGAGGTCTATGAGGCCCAGGAGAAGGGTGTCCTGAAGGCCCAGGCCGGCCGCTGCATGGACTGCGGCGTCCCGTTCTGCCACCAGGGCTGCCCGCTGGGCAACCTCATTCCGGAATGGAACGACCTCGTCTGGCGGGACAAGGGCGAGGAAGCGATGGAGCGGCTGCACGCCACCAACAACTTCCCCGAGTTCACCGGCCGGCTGTGCCCCGCACCCTGCGAGGCGTCCTGCGTGCTGGGCATCAACCAGCCCGCCGTGACCATCAAGCAGGTCGAGGTATCGATCGTGGACCAGGCCTTCGAGAACGGCTGGGTCAACCCGCTGCCACCCGCGCGCCTGACCGGCAAAACGGTCGCCGTCGTCGGTTCCGGCCCCGCCGGGCTGGCCGTTGCCCAGCAGCTGACCCGGGTGGGCCACACCGTGGCCGTGTACGAGCGCGACGACAAGATCGGAGGCCTCCTGCGCTACGGGATCCCCGACTTCAAGATGGAAAAAGAGCAGGTGGACCGCCGGCTGGAGCAGATGAAGGCCGAAGGCACCCGGTTCCGCACCGGGGTGGCCGTCGGCACCGACGTGACGTGGGAGCAGCTGCGCCGCCGGTACGACGCCGTCGTCATCGCCACCGGGGCCACCGTCCCGCGTGACCTGCCGATCCCGGGACGCGACCTCGACGGCGTCCACTACGCCATGGACTACCTCGTGCCGGCCAACCGGGTGGTGGCGGGGGAGACCGTGGAGAACCAGATCAACGCCGCGGGCAAGCACGTGGTCATCCTCGGCGGCGGCGACACCGGCGCCGACTGCCTCGGCACCGCACACCGGCACCAGGCCGCGTCCGTGACCACCCTGGCGATCGGCAAGCAGCCGCCCGTCGAGCGGGCCGGCCACCAGCCATGGCCGACATTCCCCACCTTGTTTGAGGTCGCCAGCGCCCACGAGGAAGGCGGCGAACGCACCTACCTCGCCTCCACCGTGGAGTTCGTCGGGGAAAACGGCAAACTCACCGGCGTCAAGGTCGCGGAGACCGAATTCGTCGACGGCAAGCGCCTGCCGAAGGCCGGCACCGAGCGGATCATTCCGGCGGACCTCGTCTTCCTGTCCCTGGGCTTCACCGGCGCCGAGCCGGCAGGGATCACCGACCAGGTCCAGGCCGACTTTGACGGCCGCGGCAACGTGGCACGCGACGGCTACTACATGACCAACACTGAAGGCATCTTCGTCGCGGGCGACGCCGGCCGCGGCCAGTCGCTCATCGTTTGGGCCATCGCCGAAGGGCGCGCCTGCGCCGCCGCGGTGGACAAGTTCCTGATGGGCAGCACCATTCTGCCGGCACCCGTGGCGCCGACCGACCGTGCGATGGCTGTTCTGTAGTCCCACAGGACCTCCGGGATTCATCCGCACTTCAACTTAATCCATGCAACACACCAGTAGGGTAGGTATATGAGACGCGCTAAAATCGTGGCCACTTTCGGACCGGCAATCGCAAGCTTTGACAACACGCTGGCCGTGCTGGAAGCCGGCGTTGACGTGGCACGCATGAACATGAGCCACGGCGATTACTCCGTGCACGACAACACGTACGAGAACGTCCGCAAGGCTGCGGGACAGCTCGGCAAGGCCGTGGCCATCATGGCCGACCTGCAGGGCCCGAAGATCCGCCTCGGACGCTTCGTCGACGGCCCTCACCTCCTGGAGGTCGGTGACCAGTTCACGATCACCACCGAGGACGTTCCCGGCACCAAGGACATCTGCTCCACGACCCTCAAGAGCCTGACGGAGGACGTCAACCCCGGTGACGCCCTGCTGATCGACGACGGCAAGGTCGCCCTCCGCGCGATCGACGTCGACGACGTCAAGGTGGTCGCCCAGGTGATTGTCGGCGGCTGGGTCTCCAACAACAAGGGCATCAACCTGCCCGGCGTTGCTGTCAACGTGCCGGCGCTGAGCGAAAAGGACGAGGACGATCTGCGCTGGGCCATGCGCCGCGGCGTGGACATGGTTGCCCTGTCCTTCGTCCGGGATGCCTCGGACATCGTCCGCGTGCACGAGATCATGGACGAGGAAGGCCGCCGCGTGCCGGTGATCGCCAAGATCGAGAAGCCGCAGGCCGTGGAGCAGCTCCCCGAGATCATCGACGCCTTCGACGCCATCATGGTGGCCCGTGGCGACCTCGGTGTGGAACTTCCCCTCGAGGAGGTGCCGATCGTGCAGAAGCGCGCCATCGAACTGGCACGCCGTTGGGCGAAGCCGGTCATCGTGGCCACCCAGGTCCTCGAGTCCATGATCGACAACCCGCGCCCGACCCGCGCCGAGGCTTCCGACTGCGCCAACGCGGTGCTCGACGGCGCCGACGCTGTCATGCTCTCCGGAGAGACCAGCGTGGGCAAGTACCCGATCGAGACCGTCAAGGTCATGGCCCGGATCATCGAGTCCACTGAGGTCCACGGCCTCGAGCGCGTCCCCCCGCTCGGCACCAAGCCCAAGACGCGCGGCGGCGCCATCACCCGGGCCGCCGTCGAGATCGCCGACCAGCTGGAAGCGAAGTACATCTGTACCTTCACCCAGTCCGGTGATTCGGCACGCCGCCTCTCCCGGCTGCGCCCCATCAGGCCCGTCTTCGCCTTCACCCCGGTGGAGCACGTCTGGAACCAGCTCGCACTGACCTGGGGCATCCAGCCGGTCCTGGTCCCGATGGTGGGCCACACCGACGAGATGACGGCCCAGGTTGACCGCAGCCTGCTGGAACTCGACGTCGTCGAGGACGGTGACCTGGTGGTCATCGCCGCCGGTTCCCCTCCCGGAAAGGCCGGTTCAACGAACCTGCTGAAGGTCCACAAGGTGGGCGACCTCGCCGACATCGGCAGCCAGGGCGAAGCGGCCGTGGCCAAGGACAAGCTCGGCCCGTGGCCGGAAAAGAAGAAGAAGAACCGGGTCCAGGCCTAGTTCCGAAAACTTGAATGCAAAAGGGAGGATCCCCGCCGGTTGGCGGGGATCCTCCCTTTTTGCTGCTTTGGTGCCTGGCGCTTGGCGCTTCGCTTGCGCTGCTTCCGGCCGCGGAGCGAGGCCGGCGCCGTCGGACGGCTAGTTCACCTGGTTGATGATGGTTTCGGCGACCTCGCGCATGCTGAGGCGGCGGTCCATCGAGGTCTTCTGGATCCAGCGGAAGGCCTCCGGTTCCGTCAGGCCCATCTTGGTGGTCAGGAGGCTCTTGGCGCGCTCCACGAGCTTGCGGGTGGCGAACTGCTCCTGCAGGTCGGTGACCTCGCTCTCGAGGGCCTTGATTTCCTCGTGGCGGGACAGCGCGATCTCCAAAGCCGGGATGAGGTCCGCCGGGGTGAACGGCTTGACCACGTACGCCATGGCGCCGGCGTCGCGGGCGCGCTCCACGAGCTCTTTCTGGCTGAACGCGGTCAGGAGGACCACGGGGGCGATCCGGGCCTTGACGATCTTTTCAGCGGCCGAGATGCCGTCCATGACCGGCATCTTGACGTCCATCAGGACCAGGTCGGGCTTGAGCTCCTCGGCAAGCTGGACGGCTTTTTCGCCGTTGTCCGCCTCGCCGACGACGTCGTAGCCTTCGCCCCGCAGGATCTCGATGATGTCCAGGCGGATGAGGGTCTCATCCTCGGCGACGACAACGCGGCGCGCCGGCTGGGAAGTGGGGGTTGACTCCGTCTGTTCTGACACGGGAACTCCTTGGAAAGGTACGGCGGGAACTCAACCATCATAGGTTTTGTCCGCCAATGTACTTGGACCGGTTTGGTTCGATGCGGCGTCACTGGCGCGATTCTGGAATTCAGCCTATCTGCATGTAGAGTAATTTCGCGCACTGGAAGCGATCGCGTTGCTCACAGCACTGTGGCAGGCTGATTGTTACACCGGTGTACTCCGCGCCCGAGTGGCGGAATTGGCAGACGCGCCGCACTCAAAATGCGGTATCGAAAGGTGTGTGGGTTCGAGTCCCACCTCGGGCACAGCATATCCCCTCGTCAGAGGGGTTTTTGCTTTAACGTGTTGACAAAGCTTGATTTTCGTCGCTCTGACGGGTTGGTTTGCGGGTTGTGGCCTGGCTGTCGTGAAGCCTGTGCAGGTGTGTGGGGTGGCGGGTTCATGACCATGGCTGGTAGGCCGTCCGTCTGCTGTGACTGGTTCTAGCGCTTCCTCCTTCCCGTTTTGTCGGGTGGGCCCGGGTGGCCTATACCTATCCATGCGCCGGGGGAGCGGGAACAACATGACTTCAGCGATCTCGCTACGGGATCCGACCGGTAGGCGGTCTTAGGCGTGCGGACCAGTGTCTCGTGCCGAGTTTTGTCCTGCCAATGAGGGTGTGGACAGTGTCCACACTGACGTCTGCTTTGTTTGATCGCCGGGCGGAAGACTGACGTAGCGATTTTGGGGGTTGCTGGCGGTGCATTGTGTCCTGACCGCGCAGGAAAGCCGCCTAGCGGCCGACGGAAAGACACCAGCGAAGTCGGCCCTGGGAGGGGAGGAGCGCGCCATGACGGACAGACAAGAGTGGACCGATAACTGGCACCTTGAGTGGACGCAGGGCAGTTACTCCCTGTGCTGCCGTCCTCTCATCTGGCACTCCGCCGGGCTGTTCCGCCGATTGGTCCGCCCTGATACTCGACGTCCTGATATGGACCAAATGAAGAGCAGGCTCAGCCAGATGTGTTCCAGCTCTAACGTTCTGGAACATCCCTGTAGATGGGTCGGTGCTCTACCTCTGCGGCATCGCGAGGAGGCCGGCCGTGTCGTTGTTCCTCACCAGGTCGTGCAGGGCGATGTGTCAGGGTGCGCGCCGGGGGCATCAAAGGTCACTTTTCCTTTAGATGAGATAGTCCCAAATGAGACACGTTGTTGAGCGCCATCGTTCTCTAGAACCGCTGCGAAGCAAGGGGCTTTCAAACGCCTGACAGGTCGGTTCCCCGGTCTCGATAAAGGATCGTTTGTTGAGATCGCCTATGGGGGTTTGCGAGGCCGGAAGCGGAAGACTGCAGACGATTCGAGGCATTGTGGAGGATGACCTGGATGTTCTTCCCTTGCTCGCGAACGTCCCCGCTGGCCTTGCTCGTGCTTCTGCACGAGCCGTCGAACCGTCGTGTCGTGCGCCTGGTTCGCACTTGAAAGGCTCCGCCCGGGAAGTAAGGGAATGGTTCCTCCTGCCCTTCGTGAGGGGCAGGAGGAACACCTTAGTGGCCCTGATGGAGGGGACGTCGGGGGCAGGCGATAAATTGATTCCCAGATATCAGCAGCAGAAACGGGGGCTTCTGTGCAATTAGTGGCATACCTGAAGGGTGAACGCGTCGATGCCACACAGATGGCGCACGAACCGTGGCGGGCCTTGGCGAATCACCCTGACTACCTAAGCCTGACGCTGATTGAGTGCGGCCTACGTGTGGCGAACCACAAAGAAGCTCACCAAAAATGCGCTGGCGCCACGGCCCATCGCGGAACGTGCTCCCTTGGGGGCGGATCCCATCATCGGAGGGGCTTCCCGCACCCGCGCCTTAGCATCGGATGTGTAAACCCCACGACGTCCCACCCAAAGCTGCTAGGGCTTCGGGAATCCGCGAAGCCATGCCCAGCTCCCGGGGGCTAGAGATTCTCCAGTTCTGATCCGGGGGTTGCCTGGTCGGCGGTGGCTTCGGTCTCGGCGGCGCGTTTGACGGCGTGTCGCTCGCGCCGGCGGTCGTTGAGCATGCAGAGTCCGATCGCGGCGAAGAACAGCGCCAGCAAGGGGACGGCAAGGTAGAACATGCTCGTGGCGTCGGCGCCGGGCGCGGCCATCGCGGCGAACAGGCACACTAAGAACACAGTAATGCGCCAGCTCTTGAGGAGCTGCTGGCCTTTGATGAGCCCGGCCAGATTCAGCCCGAACAGTATTACCGGGAGGAGGAAGGCGATGCCGAAGGCCAGCATCAACCGCAGCACGAAGGTCAGGTAGACCTCGGCGCTGATGAAATTCGAGCCGCCCGACGGCGTGAACTCGGTCAGCACGCGCACCGCGTTCGGCAGCACCATCCAGGCCAGCAGGACGCCGCCGACGAACAGCGGCACGGCCGCCGCCACGAAGGACAGCGCCAGGCGGCGTTCCTTCTTGTGCAGCCCGGGCACGATGAAGGCCCACAGCTGGTAGAGCCAGACCGGGCTGGCGATGATCAGGCCCAGGAAAACCGACACCTGGATCATCAGGTCGAAGGAGCTCGCCACGCCGTCAAAGTTCAGGGTGGCCTGGCGGCCTTCATGTTGATTCAGATCGCGGATCGGTTTGATCAGCGCCGCCAGCAGGGGTTGATAGACCAGAAAACCGACGACCGTCCCAAAGACGACGGCGATCGCCGACTTGAAGAGCCGGTTGCGCAGCTCTTTAAAGTGGTCGAGGAGCGCCATCCTCCCCTCGGGGTTCGATCGGCTGCTCATGGCTTCGGTCAGGGGGGCTTAGACGCGGGTCGACCGCGGAACGTCAGTTTTGTCGACCGTGCGGCTTTCCGGCGCGCCGTGTTGCGCTGGGTTGATGACCCGGCCATCGACCTGCTCGGAGCCTTCTTTGGCGTCGGTGGTGCTGTCCTTCTTCATTTCGCGGACTTCCGACTTGAAAATGCGCATTGACTGGCCCAGGCTGCGGGCCATGCCCGGCAGCTTCGGCGCAGCGAACAGCACCAGTGCCAGAACGATGATAATGATGAGATGCCAGCCTTCAAGCCTCATGTCACGAGGTCCTTTCGTTGAAAGAAATTCTATGCCGTGCCGTCTCCCCCGCCGGACAATCACCCACTAAGGGACCGGCCCCTTCCTGCAATCGGGTGTCCCGCCGCCCAAGGCAGCGCACTGATCTGGTCACCAGGGAGGCACCGTCATCCTTGTCACCTTCCATAACCAACGAATCCAACCGCAGGTCGGCTCCCATGGGTAGCCGGCCACTGGATGAAGACCACCGTTCCCGGGGAAGAAAGGCCCTGCCGAAGCCATTGGAAGTGTTCATGACCACGTCGGTCAGTTTTTCAAACGCCGCCAGTGTCTTACGCGAGCTCGCGTTCCAGGGTGACTCCGTAGGGGACGTCTGCGCTCAGGGCCACCGTAAACATGGTCGGCCCATGACGTGTCACGAGAATCCCGTGCGCCCCGTCCTCGAGAGCCCGCTGCCGGACTGAATGCTCAGCAGCGTCAAGGCGTTCACCGATCAACTTGGGCGTCTCAGCCGTGACGTTATAGGTGGGCCCTGAGGCAGTAATAAATTGGTTCGCAGCCGCTCCGGGCATCGCCCTGGCGCCCTGCGACCGTACACGTGCACTGAAATTTTCCACGGAAACACTCCTTTGTATTTTGGCGGTTCGTCCGGACCCAGCACTCCGACGAGTCGTCAGACGTCTAATAACGAGTATAAATGAAGGCTTGATCCGCCGTCAAACCTTGCAGCAGCATGCTGATCCGCCATTCTCTTGGCCCCCCGGCCAGGACCCATGACCCCTGCAGCGGCCGGGAGAAGAGCCACCTGCGCTGCTCGTTGTCTAGTCCTAACGGGTTGGACCAGTGGTTCCCCCGGGTGGCGGTGATTGGAGGGACTTCAACGTTCATGCAGCCGAAGCGGAGGCCCATCTCCGGGTCCTCTGCGTTAATGTAATGATCGCCAAGGCGACAGCCATCCGTACGCCCGCTTCAGCTGCGGTCCCTTTTGGCTCTGAGACGGTACGGGTTGCTCCGAGGGGAGCAACCCGTACCGCGGACTCGGCGGTTCCCCGTCAATCCAATGTCCGACTCAGTCTGCCTGAAATGGGGCGGGGGGGTATTGAGCTTTACGCCTCCTCGCCCTTCCTTTGGCGAGCGATCAGTGGGCGAGGACGGCGATACTGGCTGAGTCAGTCAACCGCTGGGCAATCTCGAGTACTTCTGCAGCTTCCGGGGCTGTGGTGCCTTCGGAGGGCCCGCCCGCCGCGTGGCGGGCGAAGGATTCAGCCTGGAGACGCAGCGCTTCGAGTTGCGGGGCTTCACCACTCTCGGGTGACACGACCTCAAGGCGGACGTGGCCCTTCGAGCCGAATACTTCGGCGGTGACTACGTCACCGCCGGGATAGAAGCGTCCGAGCGAAACGACGGCGGAGGCTCCGGCCGAGAGTGAAATCAGGGCCTGTGCACTGTCCACGTCGTTGGCCGCATCCGGGTCCTCTGTGGCGGGCCCGGCTACTGCTGTCACGTCGGAGACGTCGGAGACATCCTGGTCAAGGAGCCAGAGCATCTGGTTGATCTCGTGAACACCCATGTCGATGTAGATCCCGCCGCTGTGGTTGCGGAAACTCGCCGGCGGCGGTGCTTCGTCCCACTGCGAGCACACGACGAGGTGGATGTTGCCCAATTTCCCGGCCGCGATGTCCTGGCGGAGTGTAACCAGTTCGGGGATGAACCGACGCCAATACGCGATCTGCAGAGCGACGCCGCGTTCAGCGGCCAACGAGGCAGCATTCCGCGCGTCCTCCGCGGAGATACCGAAAGGTTTCTCACAGAGCACCGACACGCCGGCCTCGATGACTTTCGTGGCGAGCTCGACATGCTGATCGGTGGGTGCGGCGATGATGACACCGTCAATACCGCCGGCAGCGAGCATCTCTTCCACCGTCGGGAATACCGCCAGACCCATGGATCTCAGTTCTCGTGCGGACGATTCAAAGGGCTCGGCAACGGCTACGCACTCTACGAGGTGTGAATTCTTCAGGGCCCGCAGATGGGTGCGTCCCATCCGGCCGCCGCCGATCAGGCCGAGGCGAAAGCGCGCGCTCACAGTCCACGCTCCTCGAGGAATGTCCTGTTGGCCTGTTGGTCGGCGATGGCGCGCTCGAAGCGCTCCGCTGTCTGGGGCAGGATGTCCTGTTCGACAACCAACCAGCCGGAGTAGCCGATGTCTTTCAGTGTGGAAATAAATGCGTCGCAGTCAAGGTCGCCTTCGCCAAGAGCAGGGAATACTTCCCGTTCCCAAATTGCGGTCGTGGGCAACTTCTCCGCAACGACTTCATTGAACCGGGCAATACTGGCGCTCTTCAGGTGGACGTGGTTGATGCGGTCCGCCCAGGTGTTGAGGTATTCCACGGGGTCGCCGCCGCCGATGAGGAAATGCCCGGAATCCAGGCACAAGCCGATATCGGAGATTTCCATAACCTTGGCGATCTCCGCCGGAGACTCGACATAGGTACCGGTCTCGTGATGGAACGTCGGCTCGTAGCCGCGCTTGCGGCAATGGTCAACCACCCGGGCAAGCCCGACCGCGAAGGCATCCCATTGCTCCGGGCTGTATCCGCTCGTGGGGTTGCTCTGACCGGAGCCGGGAGCGTTCCGGCGATGTTCGGCGCCGGCATCGGCGATGGTCGGTTTCGGCGGCAAACCCAGTTGGAATTCGGAAATTGCATCGAAGGTGTCCAGCATGGCGTCGAGTTCGGGCATCATCGCGTCAAGCTCGGAGGCGTCTGAGAACGGCAACTCCAGATAGGCGCCGGCCAGACCGAGACGGTGCGCGGCGAGAGCTATACCGAGCTGCGCCCCATCTCCCAGGTAGCCGACAGGGCCGAGATCGATTCCGGAGTACCCTGCGGAACTGACGGCTTCGAGAATGGCAGTCCCGTCGGGGACGTTCGGATCAATCCCGACGGTGACTTCAAATGCTCCGTAGCTTATGGGGGCGTTTGCCACCACGATGCCGGTGTTATTGCTTTGCATGATCAGAATCCTTGCTTAGTTAACGAACGCGGGTGCGTCAATCGAGCTGGGGAACGCAATGGTCTCTCCCTGCTGGATGGATCGAATGATGGACTGGCACAGAGCCAGGTCGTGCAGTGCATCCTGGGCGTTCGTGAGCGGTTCAGTGCCCTCAACGACACATTCGTGGAAGGCTTGGAGCTCCAGCTTGAAAGAGCTTTCGTACGACACGGTCTCGGTGATGCTTCGGGATTTCGCCGTGCCCGCCTCGCCGTCAATGATCTCGACGGTTGCCGGCGCGCTGCGCAGGAAGGGGGAGGGGAAGCTCAGTGTGGTGCGGGATTCCGGACCGTAGATCGCGAACTCCATTTCGTAGCGGGTGATCCCCGGGAGGTCGAGCCAGTGGATTGCCGCGGTAAGTTCCTCGAATTTGAGAACGACGGTGAGGCTTCCCGCCGTCAGGTCGACATATTCCAGGCTCGTGGGTTCGCCGAATACACCGCGAATGGTGTTCAGTTCATGCACCAGGGTGTCCAGGAGGACAGCATGGTAGCTCTCGCGCAGGAACGGATCGGCATCACCGATGGCCCGGGTGATGCTCTCCTGGGTCTGGGTCTTCCAGAGGGCAATCGCCTCGGCCGGGATCGGGGACACCGGGGCCAGGGAGTAGTGCTGGACGTAGGGCAGGAAAGGGGATTCGAAGGTTGTTACCCGGAGAAGGCGGGGATCCACCGTGTCAATGGCCAGATTCCGGAACCGTTCGTACGCCGGGTCGTACCGTTTGGGGTAGGCAACCATGAGCACGGTGCCCGCTTCCTGGGCGGCCGCCTGCATTTCCAGGCCTTCTTCGACGGAGAAGCACATGGGCTTCTCCACCAGGACGTGCTTGCCAGCTTGGGCGGCGGCGATGGCGATGGGGGCGTGGCTTCCCGACGTCAGGATGAGGACCGCGTCAATCGGTTCCTGCAGCATTTTCCGCCAGTCGGAAAAGGTCTTTGGAATGTTGTACCTGTCGGCATTGTTCCTGGCATTTTCCGCCGAGATGTCGCACAGGGCGGCAATCTCGTACCGGTCAGAGAGCTCTCGGAGGTAGTTGAGGTGCATCACCTGGGCGATGAGGCCGGCACCGACAACACCAACTTTGAGTCGACGAGTCATGACTTGGTTCTCCTTGAAATGAAGTAGTTAGGGGGTGAGGTTTGCAAATTGGGGTGACGCGTTTGGCCAGGTGGCACCGAGGGCACGGTGTATGAGCGTTGCGGCTTCGCGGACGCCTGCCTTGGCGTCCACGAAGGGGTCCTCGTGTTCGATGGAAATGCTTCTGACGGGAGAGTCAGCGAACTGGGCGATGAGCGCATGCCACCAGGCTTCGTCGTGGCCGCGGCCAGGTACGGAAAAGTTCCATGGCATCTCTGCCGGGCTGGCCGGCCACCGGTGGTCCAGCAGGCCGTTGAGGGCAAGCGCCTCCTCGTTGAATGAGGTGTCCTTGGCATGGACGTGACCAATCCTGGGCAGGATTCGCTCGACAACCTTGTTCGCGTCCATGCCCATCCAGAAGAAATGACTCGGGTCCAGGTTCGCGTAGAGGTTCGGACCGAGCGCCGTGAACTTTTCGAAGGTTTCGACGTTGTAGACCGTCGTGCCAGGGTGCAGTTCGATGCAGAGGTTGAGGGCCGGGTTTTCCTTCTTGGCGAAGTCGGCGATTTCGGACCAGTAGGGTACGACCTCTTCCTCCCACTGTCGATCGTGGACGCCCTCCAGATAGGGGAGCCAACCGCCGGCACCGAACGAAGCAGATCCGTCAGCGGCCGTTGCGGCCGGACATCCGGACATTGCCACGATCGTGTTCGTACCCAAGGGGCCGGCAAGCCGAATGGCCCGCCGCAGGGCATTGTCGTGATCCCGGGAGATTTCCCGGTCCGGGTGCAGGGGGTTGCCCCACACATTAAGCGCATCCAGAGCGATGTCGTACCGTGCCAGGGTCGACAGCCACCGGCGCCGGCTCGACTCGTTGGCGAGAAGCTCATCCGGATCGCAATGCGGATGTGGCGCGTACCCGCCGGCCCCGACCTCGACGGCGGTCACTTCTGGCACCTCCTGGCCCAGCCAGGAAAGGACCTCTTCCAGCGGGGTGTCGGCGAATGCCTCCAGTACGACTGAAATGTCACAAGACGTTTTCATGCTGGTACTCCTGATTCTTCTTCTTGCCTGCTCTTTGCGGTCAAACTCTTGATCAGACGCAGCCCCAGCGCCGTCACAGCGACCAAAGCGATGGTTCCGAACAGCATGAGAGAGGCCAGAGCGTTAACCTCGGGGGTGATCCCGAATTTGAGCTGGCTGTAGATGTAGATCGGCAGAGTCTGGTCGCTGCCGATAACGAAATTGGTGACAACGAACTCATCCAGCGACAGAGTGAAGGCCATGAGGGCCGCGGCCACGATCCCCGGGTAAACCAGGGGCAGGACAACAAAGTTCAATCGCTGCACGGGCCCTGCGCCCAGGTCCGCTGCCGCGCGCTCGAAATTGCGGTCCAAACTCTCCAGCCGTGAGGAAACCACAAGAATGACAAACGGTGTGGCCAGAACTGTTTGACCGATGACCGCGATGGGCAAGGACGGCTGCAGATGCAGCATATTCGTCGAAAGCACGAGGATCGCGACGCCGATCAGGAGGCCAGGAATCATGATGGGCAAGGTGATGAAGACCCGGACAGCGCTGCGGTACTTTAGGTGGGCACGCACCAGAGGGAACGCTGCAGCAGTGCCGATGACCGTGGCGAGAACGGTGACCGAGACCCCTACGGCGAGGGACTTCCCGAGTGCGTCCTGAATGATCATGTTTTGCATGAGCGACGAGTACCAGTCCAGGGTGAGCCCTGTCACCGGAAAGCCCACCACCTTCGATGTGTTGAAGGAAAGCAGAACCATCACGGCGATGGGCGCGAAGAGAAACAGGTAGATCAGGACCCCGTAGGCCGTGAGAATGGCTCGAAAGAGCCCGGCGCGGGGGTTTACGACTTCCATGTCATGAGCCATAAATATCCTTAGTGTCGAGTCCCCGTCGGAAGAGGACAAGGAGGACGAGAATCACCAGGGCAATCAATACGCTGGCGGCCGATCCGAGCGGCAAGAGGTATCCCGCAAAGAAGTTGGCAATGAGGTTCCCCATCAGCACCCCGTTGGTCCCGCCGACGATCCCAGGCGCGACGTACTCGCCCAGAATCGGGATGAAGACGAAGATTCCGGCGGTGACCATGGCCAGTTTCATCTGCGGGAGGAGGATCGTCACCAGGCTGCGCATCGGTGAAGCGCCCAGGTCGACGCCGGCCCGTAGCAGGCTCCAGTCGAAGCGGTCGAGCGACGAGTACAGGGTGAGAGCGGCAAACGGAAAGTACAGATAGACCAGGACGATGAAGACGCCCGGCGTGTCGTACAGGAACAAGCGGACCGGTGAATCGACGAGCCCCAGGTTCTTCAGGAGGACGTTGATGGCGCCGTTGTCACCAAGGATCGCGACCCAGGCATAAACCCGGAGCAGGTAGCTGGTCCAGAAGGGCAGAATAACGAGGAGAAACAGAACTCGCTGCAACCGCGCCGGAACGTACCTGACCAGCCAGTAACAGAACGGGAAGGCGATGGCCAGTGTCGTTGCGGTGGCGAGCAATGCCATCAGAATCGTCTTGCCCAACGTTTTGATGTAAGTGTCTGTCGTGGCGATTGTTTCGTAGTTCTTTGTGGTGAATTCCGGCACAAGGTTGTAGTCCTTGGTTTGCCAGAACGAGTAGACAACGATCAGGCAGAGTGGGGCAATGAAGAAGACTCCAAAGACGATGGCGGCAGGGGTAAACCCCACATATTGCCGCCAGTTTTTGCGTTCGCGCCGGGCGACTTTCGAGCGGGGGCTGACCAGACCGGTTCCGGCGTCCGGGACTCTGGCGGTTTCAAGGGTCGCCATCTTTAGGCACCAAAGATCTGGTTGAATGCCTCCGTGTAGGACTGCTGGTTTTCAGCCGGTCCCTTGAGCGTCATGGCGAGGGCTTTTTCGGGATTCCCCATGAACAGGCGCTTGGCGTCCTGGGCGGTCTTCGGATCGTTGAGCAGGATCTGGGCGGCTTTCTCGTTGAACAGGGGCCGGCCGTTGGTCTTGAAGTTTTCAACGATGTACTCGGAAGTTTCCATGGCGTTCAGGAAGGGGCGCACCAGCTTTTGGTGTGCTCCCTTGGACGTAATCATCTCCGCGTCGATGAAACCAATCGTGCCTTCCGTCGGGTATGCCGCCTCAATCTGCGGGCCGCCGGCTGTCTTGACGCGGAGATCCGTTCCCAGGTTTGAGATTCCGATTGCGGCCTCGCCACTGGCGAGCATCGAGATAATTTCGTTGTTCTGGCTCGCCAGCTTGATCATGTTGGGCTTCAAGGCCTTGAGGAAATCGGCAGCCTTCGTGAGGCCATCGCCCTTCAACGCATAAGGCTCCTTGGAGCCGGTGGCAATCCCGCCGATGGCAAGCAGGTCGGTAGGTATGTTCTCGGCAACGATCAGACCCTTGAAGGCGGGGTCGGTGAGCGACTCCCACGAGGTGGGGGGAGTCTTGACCAGCTTGGGGTTGAAATAGATTTGGACACTCGACCAGGAGAACGGGTATCCCAGGTAGCCCTGAGGGTCTTTGAGGAAGGGGAAGTCCCGGGCTGCGGAGTACAACTCCTTGCTCACCGCGATCTCATCCATCTGGAACGGATCGATGAGGCCCTCTTCCCTGTACTTCTTCACCCACAGTGCGTCGCCGGAGACGATGTCGAACTGGCTGCCGGTCTGTTTGATCTGCAGAAGGGCATCGGCGTTGTCCGAGAACAATTTTGGTCCGCCCGTAATTTTCGAGGCAGCGGCGACCTTCTTCAGCTGGTCATTTGAGAAGTGGTCGGACCAGGTCAGCCAGTTGACCGTCCCGCCGGCTGCGCCAGAGTCGCTGGCGCCGGAGGCACACCCGGTCATCACTAGCGGGCTGACACCCAAGGCCAACGAGCCCAGGAGCAGCGTGCGGCGGTCAATTTTAGTGTTAAGCAGACTTGCCATTGGAGTTTTCCTTCTTCTCAAGCTGTTCTACGAGTGGATGGGCGGCCTTGGTGGACCATGCGAGCGTCACCGTCTGGCCAATCTCGAGTCCTGTTCCGTCCAGGTCCTCGAGCGCGTGGTCACTGAGCGATGACACGACCAGTTGTTCACTGCCGGAAAGTCGCATCACGATCCTGGTAGTGGCGCCGAGATAGGCGCGGGAAACGATCTCGGCGTCGATGAAGCCGTTCGCGGCTATCCTGAGGGATTCCGGCCGGATCACCAGCGATGTCGTGTTCTCAGGTGCATGAGCCGAAATGGGCACCTGTGCACCGTTTTCAAGATGAAATACGTCGCCATCTTTGCGGCCGGCCAAGATGTTGGATTCGCCGATGAACTCTGCAACATAACGGCTGCAGGGTCTCCGATAGATCTCCTCCGGCGTCCCGATCTGCTCGATCCGCCCGCCATTGAGGATGGCGATGCGGTCCGCGAGACCCATGGCCTCCTCCTGGTCGTGAGTGACGAACACGAAGGTGGTCCCGACCTGCCGCTGGATGATGGAGAGCTCCGTCTGAAGCCTCTTCCGGAGTTTGAGGTCCAGCGCGCCAAGGGGCTCGTCCAGCAGCAGAACCCTCGGCTTGTTGACCAGCGCCCTGGCAACCGCAACGCGCTGGGCCTGGCCGCCGGAAAGCTTGGTGACGGGGCGGTCTGAGAAGGCGCCCAGGCCGACCAGGTCCAGAGCCTCTTGCGCCCTCTTGAGACGCTCGGTCTTTGCCACCTTCGCCATCCGCAGTCCGAAGGCAACGTTTTCGATGACATTCAGGTGGGGGAAAAGGGCGTAGGACTGGAACACGGTGTTGATCGGTCGGCGGTTGGGTGGAAGCTTGGTCACGTTTACACCTGCCACGCTGACAACACCTGCAGTGGGTCCGACAAAGCCACCAATGATGTTCAGGGTCGTGGTCTTGCCGCACCCGGACGGGCCCAAAAGGCAGAAGAATTCGCCGTCAATGATGTCGAGGTCAAGCTCATGGAGAGCGACTTCGTCCCCATAACTCTTCCGGATGCCCCTCAACTCAATGGAATTTCTTACCGACTCACCGAACACGGGCTGGGAGCTGGCGGGGCTGTCTTCTACGAGGAGATTAGTCAATGGTGATCGCCTTCCGGGTTTGAGCGCTTTCTTGGATTGCGTGAACTGTTGAGACAAGCCTTCGGCCGTCGGCGAAGGTGGGGTACGCCACGGCGGTGCCTCCGATGGCCAAATACACGTCGCGGATGAGGTTTTTAAACGCGTCGCCAAATCCCTCGGCGTGCCCGGCAGGAGTGAACGCGAGTCGTCCAGCGTCGGCAGAGAGCCGCTCGGGATCCCGGGTAATCGTCAGGACCGAGGCATCTGAGCGTCGATGCCGAAGGACGTTGGGCTCGTCGGCCTGCCAGTGGAAGCCGCCATCCGTGCCGTCCACGTCGATGGAGCAAGCGTTTGGCTCTCCGGCGCATACCCCGGAGAACACTGCGGATCCCGGGGTGCCGTCCGAAAGCTGAAGAAACACTCTGGCGTAGTCTTCGGCCTGGACGTTGATTTCGACCCCGTCCTTAAAGCGTTTGGGCCGGAGGGTTGAAAAGCGCGCGTCGACCTCAGTGATGCGGGAGTCGGTGACGTGCTCGACAAGATCCAGCCAGTGGACACCCAGATCCGCCGTTGCGTAGGACGTGCCGGCGATCTTTGGGTCGAATCCCCATCCCCAGTTGTCGTGGTTGGAGTCCCAGGACAGGAACGTGCCCCGGACTGCCTGGATCTTTCCGATCTCTCCGGATAGAATTCGGGCGCGGAGCTCAGCAACCATCGGGTAGGAGCGCTGAATCAGACATACGGCTGCGTGGATTCCGGCGGCTTCGCTCGCGTCCTCCAGGCGTTGTGCATCTTCGACGGTGGTGGCCAGAGGTTTTTCGCAGATCACATTGATGCCCCGTTTGATGGCTTCGAGGGCGTGACCGGTGTGGAAGCCATGGGGTGAGCAAACGTGAAGGACATCGGGCTGCGTCTCATCAAGCATCCGGCCCAGATCATCGAATGACGCGATGTCTTCACGTGGGGTCGCAGGTTGCAGGTCGGCGGCAAGAGTTTGGGCCTTCGACAGCTCCCGGCCGCAAACCCCAACCACAAGCGATCCCAGGTCCCGGATTCGCTGGCCATGGACCCGGGCGATGCCGCCGGTCCCCACGATGGCTGCCCGAAGCTGGGGCGGGTAGTACGTTTTCAGAACTTCATTCTTGTCCCGTGAGCTGGGCGCAGGAAGGTGCTCAATTGTTGTTTTTTGCACGCAATTCTCCATTGAATAGAGGGCAAGGAGCCGGGCGAGAATGACCGGCTTGACAGCCTGGTTTCGCCTTCAGCGTTCCGTATGTCGACCAAGTCTGGACATGGTCTGATTCTTTGTCAAGACATTCTTACTTTTGCAATTCCTGGGTTCCAGCGTCTCGACGGCTGCGGCGCGAACCTCCTTCTGCCGGTAAGGCCCGGCAGTCGAAGGTGAGATCCACATCACAAGTCTAACGTTAGACGTCTAGCAACTGCAAGTGCAGTTTGCGCATTAAAACGTGCGAACTGGCATGGGGTTCTGCGCGTGGTTGAGGCTCGGGCCCGCCCGCTGGTTTCGGGACGACGCCCGGCGGCGCCCACTTGAGGATGATGCGGGATTCTTGCGATTGCCTGGGAATCGCATGATGGATTACTGTGCGTTTCCATGGAGAGGCCTGGCAGAGTAGGGGAGGAGGGCATTTAAAGCTGACTTGTGTGAATCTCACAAAAAAGCTTGACGGTATTTGGGAGCTGCGGATAGTGTCATTTCCCAGTCGGGCCGCCCACGGGCTTTCTATCCCCGACAGCAACCCGGAAGATCTTGCTGCACTCGCCCGCAATGTCGCGGCGCGGACGTCATGAGGATTCGGGGCTGGGGCAGCAAAAGTCGCAAGATCGCGAAGAAAGCGTTTGGTGATGGCATCACGGCAGGGCACCAATAAAGCAATCCCACCACAAGCCTTCTAAGTGCGGGGACACAGGGATGTCGTCGTGTCGGGTCCCGTCGAATTCCATCGTCCGATGGACGCGAACGGGACCGACATGAACGGTAAATAAGCAAAAGGGTAGTCGCAAGTGATTCCGCGATGACTTACGCCGCCTGACCGCGCGGAATCCATCCGCGTTCATCAGCGGAACGCCCGACCGACTCCAGCGTCTGCTCAGACCCACTGTGCTGCTTCCGTTCGAACCGGAGCGCAGCATTCAGAGGATCTGGCCGCGGCATCACGTGAGGGCGCCACGGTTACGGGGTTCTGGTGCGGTCACCGACCTGGCCCCGCTTGCCGAGTTGAAACTCCCAAGACCGGAGCTGAAGCCAGGAGTCACCTTGCTATGACTCCTATTATTGCGCCCCTTCTCTCTGAGGCCCCCAGCCGAGGAAGTGAGCAGTGGACCCGTGGGCGACAAGCGGTTGGTCCCGCGAGCCCTCGTACTTCCGGTCCAGGCGAAGCTGCGTGGCGGTTGCAGTGTCCAAACGCAAGATTCGTGGGTATCCCGATCGGAATCCACGCCAGCGTTGAAGAGCGTGAAGATCCGCCCAACCTACCCAACAAAGGAGGAGATGCCCAATGGCATCATCGTTAGACATAGTCATTGATAGGGCATCTCCCGTCCCCCTCTATCATCAGGTGGCTCAAGGCATCGAAGCCGCCATTCGAACTGGTGGGCTTCCCGGCGGAGCACGGCTCGACAATGAAGTGGATCTGGCTGCCCGGCTCAACCTCTCCCGCCCGACATTGCACAAAGCAATTGAACAATTGGTCCAGTGCGGACTCGTCGTGCGAAAGCGAGGAGTAGGGGCTCAGGTGCTCGCCGCCGAGCCCGGCAATACCAGGCGGGTATCAAGCCACTATGACGAAATGCGCCGCCTCGGAAACGATCCGACATCGGAGGTCATCAGTTTTTCGCACCTGAAAGCAGATAGTCGGATCCGGGAATCGTTGAATCTTCCGGTCAACGCCCACGTCTACCACTTCATTCGACTGCGGAAAGTCAGCGGCAGGCCGCAAGCCCTGATGGAGAACTGGGTGCGTGACGACATCACGGAACTTGACGAAGCCAGTCTGGGGTCCCGGGGCCTGTACGAAATACTCCGGAACGCAGGTGTTGACTTCCGCTTGGCCAACCAACGAATAGGCGCTATGGTCGCCAATGACTACCAGGCGAACGTACTGCAGGCTGAGGCGGGCGCGGCACTTGTGACGATGGAACGCACTGCGATAGACGGAACTGGACGCAGGGTCGAAACCGGATGCCACGCCTACCTGGCCGATACATACGCTTTTTCCATGACACTGGTGAACCGCCAATGAGCTTGCAGAAAGCAATGGCCTCATGGGACACCATGTGTAGCGTGCTTTTGCGGCATTCAATTAGAACATCGGCAGGAAATACCCCGTTCGGAACTGGAACCCAGAGATTCCGAAGCATACGGCCGGGGTGCTTGTCGGTTCCGGTTCTGCTTCTACCCGATGAATGAATTGGCTGCCTTTTCACGGCGGCTGCGACTGTCTGCCGGGCGATTGAGCGACTCGGCCTTGATCCGTCTGGCCACCCTGGAAAGTGTTCCCAGATCTTCGGCCGGTCCGCCGGCCGGGTATGCGGGCGCTACGGGTCACTTCGCTGGCTACTCGAAGGCTCGGCCGGCTGCACACCTCATGATCGCCCAAGAATGGGAAACGTCTGAACCATCGTCACGGGCATCGGCATGGCCAGCAACATGCTTGAACAGACAAGCCAACGCGGGGTTGACGATGGCAGCAGCTCCTCTAACATGGTACTAGACGTCTGACGACTGATTCGTTCCTTTCAACTAGACCATCCGGAAAAGAAGTGATGTCTCGGGGGAGACGTGGGGATGTGGCAAGAGTCCAACCCCGACCTCACACCCCAGTACACTGAAATCATTGTCGAGGGAGGACGTAATGTCAGGTCGCCGGCCAAATCTGGCAGAAAAAGTTCGAGATGAACTCAGGGAGCTGATCAGCAACGGCACATATAACGTGGGCGATAGACTCCCTAATGAAGACGAGATGTCCGAGAAGTTCGCCGTCAGCAGGGCCACTGTCCGCGAAGGCTACCGCGCCCTGCTCGACGCCGGGTACCTTTCCCGCCTGCACGGTAAAGGGACGTTCGTCACCCGCATCCCGCAACGCCACGGCTTGGACTCCAGCGTTGGCTACGCCGCGATGATCCAGGCCGCCGGGTTCACCCCCAGTATCAAGACCATCGCACAGCGCGTGCAACCCGCCGACGACACCGACCAGGCACGGCTCAACCTGGACCGTGGGGCTGAGGTGCTCGTCGTAGAACGCGTCCGCTTCGCCGATGACCGACCTGTGGTTTACAGCATCGATCGCGTGCCGCTCGCCCTCGTACCCGAGGAGATCCGGGAGAACCTCGGGCCGTCCCTGTTCGATACTCTTGAAAACCTAAAGCACGGTGTCAGAAACGGGAGGGCCAAACTGCTCCCCGTCCTCGCCGGGCCTCAGGAAGCCGAACAGCTGCACCTTAAAGAGGGCGACCCGCTCCTTTACTTCGATGAAGTTGACTACGACATCGATGGCACACCAGTCCTTGCCTCCTTTGAATGGCACACCGGCGACGTCTTCGAAATGTGGCTCAACCGGCACGCCCACCCGCCCGACAGCCGTGTGAAGAGCCCAACAGCCATTGCCGAGTCCCGGTACTGAACCAACTGGAGAGCCGCTCACGCCCCCAAACGGCAGGCTATGGCGAAAGAGCATCTGGGCCAGCGGCCGAGTCCCATGGTTCTTTACTTTATTGCGCCCGTCGGGGCGGCAGCCAGGGCCCCTCAGACCGGTTCCGGCAATCGCGACCACAGTGGTCTGCTCTCCCCGGATGTCCTCCTCCTGCTCCAACAGGGCACTGCTTTCAGCTTCCAGCGCCCCTCGTCGTGACCTAAAGTCCGTCTGCCGACCTAACCGCGTCGCTCCATCTCCGGCCCCGCCTCCACATTAGTCAGGGCCATGTGACCACGCTCGGCCCCGACACCAGTCCCTCCCGAGCCCTAGCCTTACGTAATATCCGCTATCGGTGTGGAGGTCGGATTGCCTTTCGTTGGCGCAACCACGGCATCCTAGAACCCGACAGCAGAACAGCCCCGGTGCATGATCACACCGGGGCTGTTCCCTTGGAGCCGCGCTCAGGCGCCAGAGGTGACGTCGTGGACCTCCCGGGGCAATCCCGACTGGGCCCGGTGGGGAGCCCGGCTGCCCTTGGACGATACGCCTCAGACCGATGGGCCGGACCGTCACCGCGCAGGGGCCAGGCCCGGTGGAAACGTCGGGGCGAGAGGCCTGTCTGGGTTTATGTCGGTCCCGGAGAGCCACGCCATCAAGGCCGGCGCGGGTTTGGGCCGATCAGGCGCCGGGCGGCCTCGGCGATATGTTGTGCGTCGATGCCTGCCCAGGAGAGGAGCTCCTGCCCGGTTCCGGACCCGGGCATGCCGTGCACGGCCAGGTGTGTGATGGACAGGTCACTCGGCGGTGCCGTGAGCAAGGCATCCTTGACCGCTGATCCCAGGCCTCCCTCGGGGCGGTGGTCTTCGGCGATGACGACGCGGCCCTGTGTCTCGCCGGCGGCGGTGAGCAGTGTTTCTGCGTCTATGGGCTTGATGGAGTAGCAGTCGATGACGCGGGCTTGGATTCCGTCAGCGTCGAGGATGTCTGCTGCTTTAAGCGCTTCGTGAAGGGTGACCCCTGCCCCGACGAGGGTGACGTCGTCGTTGTCGGAGGACCGCAGGAGCTTGGAACCGCCGACCGGGAACTGCTCTGAGGCGCTGTACAGGACTGGGTAGGCGCCGCGGGTGGTTCGGAGATAGCTGATGCCGGAGGTTTCGGCCATGCGCTGTACCAGGGCGGTTGTGGTGGTGGCGTCGGCAGGGTAGAGGACGGTCGATGCATGCACGGCCCGGATCATCGCGAGGTCTTCCAGCGCCATCTGTGAGGGGCCGTCGGCGCCGATCTCGACGCCGGAGTGCGAGCCGCACAGGCGAAGGTCGGCGCCCGTGATGGACCCCATGCGGATGAAGTCGTAGGCGCGGGTGAGGAAGGCCGCGAAGGTCGAGGCGAAGGCTTTGTATCCTCGGATGCTCAGGCCTGTGGCGGCGGCGATGAGCTGCTGCTCGGCGATGTACATCTCGAAGAACCGGCCGGGAAATGCCTTCGCGAATTCGTCGGAATGGGTCGAATTGCTGACCTCACCGTCCAAGGCAACAACGGTGGGATCGTTGCCGCCGAGTGCTGCCAAAGCGTCGCCGTAAGCCTTTCGCGTAGCGACCTTCTCGCCCACTGTGTATCTGGGGAAGGTTGCGCCGGGAGCGTCGATGCGCGCTTTTGACCCTTCTTTGGGAAGAGGTCCCCGCAATGTCAGGGTCCTTGGACCGCCGAGTTCTGCAATAGCCTTCTCGGCCATGTCGGGCGGTAAGGGTTTTCCATGCCAATCAGGGCTGTCTTCGATCTCGGCGAAGCCTTTGGCCTTGATGGTTTTGGCGAGGACGACAACGGGCTTGCCTTCAGGTGCTTTTGCCGCAGTGGAAAAAGCCGTGTCAATCATGTCGAGATCGTGGCCGTCGATGATGATGGCCTGGGCGCCGAAAGCCTGGACCCGGCGGGCATAGGACTCCATGTCCCAGCCGAGTTCGGTCTCGCCCCGCTGTCCCAGCCGGTTTACGTCAACGACGGTGACGAGGTCGGTCAGGCCATAGTGGGAGGCCTTGTCCAGGGCTTCCCACATGGAGCCTTCCGCCATTTCGCTGTCGCCACACAGCACCCACACCCGGTAGGGGAGCCGATCCAGGTATTTCCCGGCGAGGGCCACTCCGACGCCGTCCGGAAGTCCCTGCCCCAGCGAGCCCGTCGCGAAATCTACCCACGGCAGTGCCGGGGTCGGATGTCCCTGCAGGCGCTGGCCGAACCGGCGGTAGCCGGTCATGAGCTCATCATCGGAGACGACGCCGACGGCCTTGAAGACCGAATACAGCAGGGGAGTGGCATGGCCTTTGGAGAAGATCAGGTGATCATTGGTGTCCAGGTCCGCGTTGTCCCAGTCGTAGCGCAGATGACGGCTGATCAGGACAGCCAGCAAGTCTGCGGCCGACATGCTCGACGTTGGATGGCCGGATCCGGCGGACGTGCTGGACCGGATGGAATCCACCCGGAGCTGCGCAGCGAGTTCAGCGACCTGTGAAAGGTCCTCGCCGACGTTTTCGTGGTTTGCCGCGGGCATGGCGGTGTCCTTCGTCGATGGAACTTGCCGGATCCCTGCAGGGTCTCGCCGGAGGAAGAGTAAGTCAAGACTCTCCGTCCAACACCGGCGGGCCCTGCCGGCCCGATGCGCCGGTGCGCCCACGCAGTAGGTATCCCGTCCCGCGAACTGGGGTCAGCGAATGGATGCCGAAGGGAATGTCGATCTTGCGCCGGAGGTAGCCGATGTAGACCTCCATGACGTTGTCCCCGCGCTCGAAACTGGAGTCCCACACGTTGTCGAGTATTTCCCGCTTCGTCACGATTTGGTCATGACGGCGGATGAGGTATTCCAATAGCTCATATTCACGGGGCGTAATCCTGATCCCGATGCCGCGCCGGCGGGCCGAGTCCAGTGTCAGGGCACCCAGCGTCAACACCCGGGACGCTCCGGGGTACCGCGTTGGATAAGGGCCCTGATCCACGCCACCAGCACGGGAAAGCTGAATGGTTTGGTCAGATGGTCATCGGCGCCAAGATCGGAGGCGTCCGCCTGATCGGACTCGGCGTCCCTGGCAGTAAGTATCAGGACCGGAGTCCAGACCTGGCGCTCCCGAAGTTCCCTCAACACGTCATGACCTAGTTGGCGTCGGCGCGCGCGAGGCAAGGAGTATGTCATTCTTGCCTTGGCGTCAGTGTCTCCTGGCCCGGTACCCGGTGGGTCAGTCCTGATCTCGAGGTTCGGTCTGTGGTTGCTCCGATGCGGTGGCGGAGTCCGGCGCGTTTTGTTGTTCTGGCGTGTTTTCGTCTTGGAGTTCGCTGGAGTATGGGGCGCGGCTTCGGGGGATGTCGTCGATGAGTTCGTTGGCGGCCATGGCCAGGAGGTCTCTTTCGAGGACCGGCAATGACAGGAGTCCCTGGAGGTAGGCTTCGACTTCGTATTCGCCTGCGGCGCCGCCGAGGCTGAAGTATTTGAGCCAGAGGTCGCCAAGTTGGAGGTCGACGGCTTTGAGGGCGGCGC
>NZ_FUZD01000016.1:0-95305 GCF_900168135.1 Arthrobacter sp. 49Tsu3.1M3 | reverse complement strand
GGCGGGTTCTAGCGGTCGTTGCAACACCCAGACTTTTGGGAGTTGCAACGACCGTGGTTCGTTTAAGCCGGGATTCATCCCGGCCCGTGCGATATGGGCTAGATCAGAAGAAGGCGTTTTTCGAGGTCTTTGACCGCGTGGGGAGCACGACGGCGGCCGCCAGGGAGCTGGGTTTCAATGCCGCGACATGTGCCGGCTGGGTCCGCAAGGCCGGGCTGAAGAGCCGCGGGAAAACGGGGATCGGGCCGCACCCGGGACGGGAGGAATTCTTCCGGCTGCGCGGGGCCGGTGTCGGTCGCGGGGAGGCCGCCAAGACAGTGGGCGTGCATATCCGCACGGCGCGTGACTGGGACCGCGGAATCCGAAGGTCGAACAACCGCCGCTTTTACCCGGATGGGCGGGTGATCGATTACAAACAGGGAGTGACCACATTCCACTCGCCGGACCCGGGATCCCGGCCCTCGGCCGCGGAGAAGCCCATCGGCCCCCGCTTCCTGTCGCTGCAGGAACGGGAGCTGATCCGGGACCTGTCCGCGGCCGGTACTTCCATGAGAGCGATCGCGCAGGCGATGGGAAGGGCGCCCTCGACCATCAGCCGGGAACTGGGCCGCAACAGCGATCCCCGCTTCGGTTACCTGCCCCACGGCGCACAACGGCAAGCCGCTGCCCGCCGGGCACGTCCCAAAGCGGCCAAGCTGGTCGCCGACCCGGCCCTTCGGCAGTACGTGCAGGACAAATTGGGCCTGGAGTGGTCTCCGGAGCAGATATCGCACAGGCTGGTCACGGACTTCCCCGATGACCAGGAGATGCGCGTGAGCCACGAGACGATCTACCAGAGCCTCTACCTACAGGCCCGTGGCGGACTCAAACGCGAAATCCAGGCAGCCCTCCGCTCCGGCCGTGCCCGCCGCCGGCCCCGCCAGGAACCGGGCCAACGCCAGCCCCGGTTCACAGACCCCATGGTCATGATCTCCGAACGGCCTCCCGAAATCGAGGACCGGGCCGTGCCCGGGCATTGGGAAGGCGACCTGATCACCGGGGCGCTGAACCAGTCCGCGATCGCCACCCTGGTCGAGCGCACCACCCGGTATGTGATGCTCGTGCACCTGACCGCAGACCACGGTGCCGAGGCCGTCCGGGACGGGCTGGTCGCCGCGATGAAGGACCTTCCCGCGCACCTGCGAGGATCCCTGACCTGGGACCAGGGAGCAGAAATGGCGGCCCACAAGTCGTTCAGCCTCGCCACGGACATGGACGTCTACTTCTGCGACCCGGCCAGCCCCTGGCAGCGCGGGTCGAACGAAAACACGAACGGGCTGCTGCGCCAGTACTTTCCCAAAGGCACCGACCTGTCCGTCTACGGTCCCGAAGACCTCGAGCTGGTCGCCCAGAAACTCAACGGCCGCCCACGCAAAACGCTCGGCTGGGAAACCCCAGCCGAGCGTCTGCGTGATTTACTACTACCCACCTAACCAACAGGTGTTGCAACGACCCCTAGAAACCGCCTACCTGCCGGGGGCTTCTTGGTTGCGGTGACCGGTCCGGGCCCGATCGCAACGTAGGGTCTAGCGCCGGCTCGGGTGGGTGGCCAGCAGCCTGTTGATGCGGGCGGCCCAGAAGGGTCCCTCGTAAAGGAAGGCCGTGTAGCCCTGGACGAGGGTGGCGCCGGCGTCCAGCCGTTCCTGCACATCCTGTGCCGTTTCGACGCCGCCCACCGAGATCAGCGTCAGCGCTCCGCCGGTGACGGACTTGAGCCGGGCCAGGACCTCCAGGGACCGCTTCTTCAGGGGCGCCCCGGAAAGCCCTCCTGCCCCGCATGCCTCGACCTTGTCGGGGCTGGAGGCGAGCCCGGTGCGGGCGATGGTGGTGTTGGTGGCGATGATGCCGTCCAGCTTCAGGTCAAGCGCCAGGCGCGCGACGTCGTCGATGTCCTCATCACTGAGGTCGGGCGCGATCTTGACCAGGAGGGGAACGTGGCGGCCGGCGGCCTTGTCCGCCTCCTCCCCCACTGCGGCCAGCAGCGGGCGCAGGGTCTCCACGTCCTGCAGCAGCCGAAGCCCGGGGGTGTTGGGCGAGCTGACGTTCACCACGAGATAGTCCGCTGCGGGGGCCAGGCTGCGCGCGCTGATCAGGTAATCGGACACCGCATCCTCGAGCCCAACCACCTTGCTCTTGCCGATGTTCACCCCGATCACGGGCCGGACGCCGGGGTGCTGGCGCTGCAGGGCGGCACGGGCAGACTTGAGGCGCGGGGCCACCGCCGCGGCGCCGTCGTTGTTGAACCCCATGCGGTTGATGACGGCCCTGTCCTCCACGAGGCGGAAGAGCCGCGGCGCCGGGTTCCCGGGCTGGGCCTGGCCGGTGATGGTGCCGACCTCCACATGGCCGAAGCCGAGCTCCGCCAGCGCCTCGATGCCGTGGCCTTCCTTGTCGAAGCCGGCCGCAAGGCCGAACGGGGACGGGAAGGTCAGGCCGAACGCCTGGGTCTGGAGCGACGCCGCGGGGGCGGTGATCTTCTGCAGCAATCGCCCGGCACCGCAGCTGTGGGCGAGGCGGATGGCCTTGAACCCGATCTTATGGGCGCGTTCGGCGTCCATCCATGAAAAGGCGAGCCGGAAGAATGTGGGATATACGCGCATGCCTCTAGTTTTCCGGTTCGGGCCGCGCAGACCAAACCAGTGCTCTCTCCATCGGCCGTTGTGGCTGCGGCGGCCCCACGCCCCGGGCCCGGCGGCGGAACTGCGCCGGCGGGAGTTAGCATGAAGCCATGACCAGCAATGAGGGTGTCGGAGGGGGCGGCCGTGGGGCTTCGGGTCGCGGGATCGAGGCCGACGTTGTGGTGGTCGGCGCCGGCCTGGCAGGGCTCGTGGCCGCGGCCCAGGCCTATGCCGCCGGCCGCCGGGTGGCGGTGCTCGATCAGGAGCCCGAGGCCTCCGTCGGCGGGCAGGCGCATTGGTCCTTTGGCGGCCTCTTCATGGTCAACACTCCGGAACAGCGGCGGCTCGGGGTGCGGGACAGTGAAGAGCTGGCTCTCGCCGACTGGCATGCGTCCGCGGGATTCGACCGGCCGCAGGACGCCCTGGCGAAGGAGTGGGCGGCGGCGTACGTGAACTTCGCCGCCGGTGAGAAGCGTGCCTGGCTCGCCTCGCTGGGCGTCGGGCTGTTTCCCCTGGTGCAGTGGGCAGAACGCGGCGGCTACGGCCCGGACGGCCACGGCAACACTGTCCCGCGCTTCCACGTCGCGTGGGGCACGGGACCGGCGCTGGTGGCCCCCTTCCTTGCCAAACTGCGCGAGGGCGAAGCCGCCGGGCGGGTGTCCTTCCATTTTCGCCACCGCGCCACCGGGCTCGTGAAAACCGCGGGCCGGGTGAGCGGCGTGCGCGGCGAACTGCTCGAAGCCAGCGGCGCCGGCCGGGGCGAAAGCTCTTCACGACGCCCGGCCGGTACTTTCGAGGCTGCGGCCGCGGCCGTGGTAGTGACAAGCGGCGGCATCGGCGGGAACCACGATGTGGTCCGCAAGCAGTGGCCGGGCGGCGCGGCGCCGGATCGGATGTTGAGTGGCGTGCCGGCATCCGTGGACGGGGATTTCCTCCCGGCCGTGGGCCGCGCCGGCGGACACCTCATCAACGGGGACCGGATGTGGCATTACCCGGAGGGTATCCACAACCATGCCCCGGTCTGGCCGCGGCACGGCATCCGGATCCTGCCCGGACCGTCGGCCCTGTGGCTGGATGCGACGGGACGGATGCTCCCGCCTCCCCTGTTTCCGGGCTTCGATTCCCTCGGCGCCCTCCGCCACATCCTGGCCACGGGACATGCCCATTCATGGTTCGTCCTGAACCGCAGCATCGCGCTGAAGGAGTTCGCGCTGTCAGGATCGGAGCAGAACCCGGATCTCACGGGCAAGGACGTCCGGCGGCTGGTCTCACGGCTGAAGCCCGGCAGCGATACACCGCTGCAGCGGTTCCTGGACCGCGGGGTCGATTTTTTGCAGGCAGCGGACACCGCCGGGCTGGCCGGGCGGATGAACGATTTGACGGGCGGGCAGCTCATCGACCCCGCGGCCCTGGAGCGGCTGATCCGCGACAGGGACCGGCAGTTTTCCAGCGGCATGGGCAAGGATCCGCAGCTGGCGGCGATCCGGGCAGCCCGGCGTTTCGCCACCGACAAGATCATGCGGGTCGCCCCGCCGCACCGGCTGCTGGATCCGCGGCACGGTCCCCTGCTCGCCGTCCGGCTCTCGGTCCTGACGCGCAAGAGCCTTGGCGGTGTGCTTACGGACCTGCAGTCGCGGGTCCTGGATGCCGCCGGGCAGCCCGTGCCCGGGCTGTTCGCGGCCGGTGAAGCCGCAGGGTTCGGCGGCGGCGGAATCCACGGCTACCGGGCACTCGAGGGAACGTTCCTGGGCGGCTGCCTCTTCTCCGGACGTTCCGCGGGCCGGGCCGCTGCGTCCGCGGCCTAGTCCGGGCAGGCACTGAGCAACACAGGAGGAAGTCGATGCAGTGGCGGACCGACATTCTCGGGGATGATTTCCAGGCGTGCACCTTTGAGGCCGCCGGCCCTGACGGCGTGCTACGCACTGCCACCCTGGTCCGCCATACCCCGCTCCCGCCGGCACCAGCGGCGCTGCCGGCCAGGGCTGTGCTGTTCCTGCACGGCTGGAGTGACTACTTCTTCAATGAGGAGCTCGCGGAATTCTGGGCGGGGCAGGGGTTTGAGTTCTTCGCCCTCGACATGCACAACCATGGCCGCAGCCTGCGCCCGGGCACCCACGGCGGCTACGTCGCGGACCTGGACAACTACGACGCCGAAATCACCGCGGCGCTCGGGATCATCGGGTCGCTCAGGCCGGACGGTGCGGCGCCGAAGGTGACGCTGATGGGACACTCCACCGGCGGCCTGATCGCGGCGCTGTGGGCCGACCGGCACCCGGGGATGGTCTCACAGCTGGTCCTGGACAGCCCATGGCTGGAAGTCCACGGCAGCCCCGCCCTGCGCCGGGCCGCGCGGACCATGGTGGAGCCGTTCGCCCGGTTCTGGCCGGAGTCGGTGATCCGGCTGCCCGAGCGGGCCTTCTACTGGCGCAGCATCAGCAGCGCCGCGGAAGGCGAATGGGCCCTGGACGATGCCTACCGTCCGCCGCACGCCTTTCCGATCCGTGCCGGCTGGCTCAGCGCCGTGCTCGCCGGGCAGTCCAGGGTGGCGCGTGGCCTGAACATCGATGTGCCCATCCTGGTGCTCATCTCGGGCGCCAGCGCCAACGGGATGTTCTGGAAGGAGTCTATGCGCCGCACGGACGCGGTCCTGGACGTGAACACGATCGCGCTCCGCGCGCTCAGTCTGGGCCGCACCGTGACGCTGGAGCGGATTGACGGCGCCCTGCATGACGTCTTCCTCTCCGCCCCGCGGGTCCGCGCGGACGCCTACGCCCGGCTGTCCCGGTGGATCAGGGCGTACGTCTGCGACTGACGCGGATCAGCTGACCTGGCCGCCCGCGGCGGGAGCGGCGTCGATGGCTCCGCCGTAGCGGCGGTCCCGCTGTGCGTAGATCTCGACAGCGTCCCACAGGGTCCGGCGGTCCACGTCCGGCCACAGGGTATTCAGGAACACGAACTCGGCGTAGGCCGACTGCCACAGCATGAAATTGGACAGCCGCTGCTCGCCGGAGCTGCGCAGGAACAGGTCAACGTCGGGCAGGTCGGGCTCGTCGAGGAACTTCTGGATGGTCCGCTCGGTGATGGCGCCCGGCTTGAGCCGGCCCTGCGCCACTTCCTCGGCGATCGCGGCGACGGCGTCGGCGATCTCGGCGCGCCCGCCATAGTTGACGCACATGTTCAGGGTGCACGTGCTGTTGCCGCGGGTGTAGTCCTCGGCCTCTTCGAGTTCGCGGATCACCGAGCCCCACAGTTTTGGACGCCTCCCGGACCAGCGGATGCGCACCCCCCAGTCGTCGAGCTGGTTCCGCTGCCGGCGCAGGACGTCCTTGTTGAAGCCCATCAGGAAGCGCACCTCCTCAGGGGACCGCCGCCAGTTCTCGGTGGAGAAAGCGTAAACACTGACGTATTCGATCCCCAGCTCGATCGCGCCGGCCATGACGTCCAGCAGGGCGGGCTCCCCCGCCTTGTGCCCCTCGATCCGGGGCAGGCCGCGCTGGTTCGCCCAGCGCCCGTTGCCGTCCATGACGATCGCCACATGCCTCGGAATGAACTCCGCGGGAATCGCGGGCGGAACAGCGCCGGACGGGTGCGGATAGGGCGCCACCACCGGGGTGGTCCGCCGCCGGCCGTTGGTCTGTTTCGCCTGGCTTTTCTCCAGGTTCTTTCCCAGGCTTCTTCCCAATGCCACTTTTACGTTCGCTCCACATGTTTGAGGGATTTCAGGACTCGCTCCAGGTGCCACTGGAGGTAGCTGGCTACCAGGCCGGCCGCTTCCCGGCGGTGCACGGACGCGGAGGCATCCGCCGTCGTCCAGTTTCCGGTGAGCAGGGCACCCATCAAAAGCACCGTCTCCGGGGCCGGCGCGGGCGATCCCGGCGGCCGGCACCCGTGGCAGACCATGCCGCCGAGCGGCGCGGAAAAGGCGGTGTGGGGCCCGGGCGCACCGCACCGGGCGCAGTCGGTGAAGCTGGGCGCCCAGCCGCCGGTCGCGAGGGCGCGGAGCAGGTAGGAATCCAGAATGAGTTCGGGGGCGTGGTCGCCCCGGCTCAGGGACGCGAGGGCCCCCACCAGCAGGTTGTACTGGGCGGTGCCGGCTTCGCCGTCGACGTCGGTGAGCTTCTCCGCCGTCTCGGTCATGGCGGCCGCCACCGTGTACCGGCCATAGTCCGCGGCGATGTTCCCGCCGTAGGCGCCCTTGGCCACGGCCTGCGTGACGACGTCCAGGGTGCGCCCGGAAATCAGCTGGAGATCGGCCACCATGAACGGTTCCAGCCTGGCGCCGAACCGGCTGCTGGTGCGCCGGACCCCCTTGGCCACCGCCCGCACCTGGCCGTGGTGCTTGGTCAGCAGGGTGATGATCCGGTCGGCCTCGCCCAGCTTATGGGTGCGCAGTACGACGGCGTCATCACGGTAGGCGCGCGCTGCAAAGGATTGTTGGACCACAGTTAATCTTCGCACTGTCTTTACGGAATCACGGCATGGACGGGACCGCCGAGGTTAGCCGAGGTAAAACACGGGGCAAATTACTGCGCCGCCGGAGTGTTCCGGCGGCGCAGTATACGTGGGTTCCACGGTGCCTCATCCGTCTGCGGACGGATCAGGCAGGACGGATCAGGCAGGGACGGATCAGGCGCGGGCGTCCCGGATGGCGCGGTTCACGGCCGAGATGACGGCCTTGAGGGCTGACGTGCTCGTGTTGGCGTCGATCCCCACGCCCCAGAGCACGCGCTCCCCCACGGCGCATTCGACATACGCGGCGGCCAGGGCGCTGCCGCCCTCGGAGAGTGCGTGTTCGCTGTAGTCCAGGACCCGGACGTCCACGCCGTCCTCGCGCAGGATGCTCAGCAGGGCAGCGATGGGGCCGTTCCCGGTCCCGGTCCGGCGGACCTGGGTCCCGTCGATCTTCAGGGCGGCCGTCAGGGTCATGTCGCCGTCTTCGTCCGTCTCGGTGCTGATCGAGCCGAGGGCGTAGCGGCCCCACTGCGTGTCGGCAGAGCCCGAGGGCAGGTATTCGTCCTGGAAGACCTGCCACAGCTGGGGTCCGCTGACTTCTCCGCCGACCGTGTCGGTCCGTTTCTGGATGACGCCGGAGAACTCGATCTGGGCACGGCGCGGCAGGTCCAGGCTGTGCTCGTTCTTGAGCAGGTAGGCGACGCCGCCCTTGCCTGACTGCGAGTTGACCCGGATGACCGCCTCGTAGCTCCGGCCGAGGTCCTTCGGGTCCACCGGCAGGTAGGGGACCTGCCACGTGTAGTCGGCCACGTCCTTGCCCGCCGCGGCGGCGTCCTTTTCGAGGGCCTCCAGGCCCTTCTTGATCGCGTCCTGGTGCGAGCCGGAGAACGCCGTGAAGACGAGATCTCCGCCGTACGGGGACCGTTCGGCGACCGGCAGCTGGTTGCAGTACTCCACCGTGCGGCGGATTTCGTCGATGTCGGAGAAGTCGATCATCGGGTCGATGCCCTGGACGAACATGTTCAGGCCCAGGGTCACCAGGTCCACGTTGCCGGTCCGTTCGCCGTTGCCGAAGAGGCAGCCCTCGATCCGGTCCGCCCCGGCCAGGTAGCCCAGCTCGGCGGCGGCGACGCCGGTGCCACGGTCGTTATGCGGGTGCAGGGACAGGATGATGCCTTCACGCGGGTGCAGGTTCCGGCTCATCCACTCGATGGAGTCGGCGTAGACATTGGGGGTGGCCATTTCCACCGTGGCGGGCAGGTTGATGATGACCTGACGGTCCGCCGAGGCCTCGAAGACGTCGGCGATCGCGTTGCAGACCCGGATGGCGTACTCCAGCTCGGTTCCGGTGAAGGACTCGGGCGAGTATTCGTAGGTGATGTGCGTGTCGGCGAGGGTTTCCTCGTACTTCTTGCACAGCCGCGCCCCCTGCAGGGCGATGTCGAGGATGCCGTCCTCGTCCTGGTTGAAGACCACGCGGCGCTGCAGGACGGACGTGGAGTTGTAGAGGTGGACGATTGCCTGCTTCGCCCCGACCAGGGACTCGTAGGTCCGCTCGATCAGGTGCTCGCGGGCCTGGGTCAGCACCTGGATCGTGACGTCGTCCGGGATGTGGTTGCCCTCGATCAGCTGCCGGACGAAGTCGAAGTCCGTCTGCGATGCCGAGGGAAACCCGACCTCGATCTCCTTGTAACCCATCCGGACCAGCAGGTCGAACATCTTCAGCTTGCGGGCCGGGCTCATGGGATCAATGAGTGCCTGGTTGCCGTCGCGCAGGTCCACGGCGCACCAGCGCGGGGCCTTGGTGATGACTTTGTCCGGCCAGGTGCGGTCCGGCAGTTCAACGGTGATCTGGTCCTGGAACGGGATGTAACGGTGGACCGGCATTCCTGAGGGCTTCTGTGCGTTTCGCATTACAATCGGGGCCTTTTCTGTGATTCTTGGTGAAAGGGTGGCCGGGCAACACAAACTCCGCAGCGAGGGTGGGCCTTGCGCTAGATCGCGTCTGAGGCCTCGCCGCGGCAGCTAAGAAGGAGCAGTTCTGCGCGCACCTTTTCACAGTAACACGGGTGCGTAAGATGAAGGAGCCAGACCACCGTAACGTCCACCATGCAGACCGAGCGCCGGCAAACGCTCCGGGCCGGACTGCCTCTCAAAGGAGCATCCGTGCCACTTTCGGGGATCGATCTGTCCACCATCGACGCCAGCGTCCGCCCGCAGGATGACCTGTACCAGCATGTGAATGGCGGCTGGCTCAAGACTACGGTCATCCCGGACGACCGGCCGCTGGAGGGCACATTCACCGCCCTGCGCGACGCGTCGGAGCTCGCGGTGAAGGAGATCATCGAGCAGGCCGCCGCACGCGGTGCGGAGGCTACCGGCATCGAGCGCAAGATCGGGGACCTGTACAACAGCTTCATGGACGAAGCGGCGGTCGAGGCCAAGGGCCTGGACCCGCTCCGGACGCGGCTGGCGCAGGTTGTCGCGACGACGTCGGTGCCCGAACTCGTGGCGCTGGCCGGACGGCTGTTCCGCGCCGACGTGTCCGGGCTCTTCTATATCTACCCCGCGCCGGATGCAGGAAACCCGGACCGGGTCCTGCTCTACACGGGCCAGGGCGGGCTGGGCCTGCCCGATGAGTCCTACTACCGGGAAGCGAAGTTCGCCCCGATGGTCCAGGCCTACCGTGCACACGTGGGGGCCATGCTGGGGCTCGCGGAGGTTGCCGACCCCGAGGGGGCGGCAGGTCGCGTGGTGGCGCTGGAAACTGCGCTGGCTTCGCACCACTGGGACAACGTGACGTTGCGGAATCCGCAAAAGACCTACAACCTGAAGTCCGCCGCAGAAGCGGCAGAGCTGTTCCCCCTGCTGGCGGACTGGTTCGACGCGGCCGGCATCGAGCCGGAAAAGCGTGCCGAGCTGGTGGTGAGCACCCCCGACTTCTTCTCCGGCGCGGCCTCGCTGCTGGATTCCGAACCGCTGGCGACCTGGCAGGAATGGCTCGCCATGCGCGTGGTCAGCGCTGCCGCCCCGTACCTGTCTTCCGAGTTCGTGGACGCGAACTTCGCGTTCTATGGCACCACCCTGAGTGGTACGCCGCGGATCAAGGACCGTTGGAAGCGCGGCGTCGCGGTGGTCGAGGCGGCCCTCGGCGAGGCGGTTGGGCAGATCTACGTGGCCGAACATTTCCCGGAGGGGCACAAGGCGCGCATGCAGACCCTCGTGGCCAACCTGATCGAGGCGTACCGCGAGTCCATCACCGGGCTGACCTGGATGGGCGAGGCAACCAAGCTCGAGGCCCTGAAGAAACTGGACTCCTTCCGCGCCAAAATCGGCTTCCCGGACAAGTGGATCGACTACTCCGCGGTGGAGATCGACCCCGCCGATCTGCTGGGTAACGTGGAGCGCGCGCACAGCGCCGACGTCGACCGCCACCTCGACGAGGTCGGCAAGCCGGTGGACCGCGAGAAGTGGCTGATGACGCCCCAGACGGTCAACGCCTACTACCATCCGCTCCTGAACGAGATCGTGTTCCCTGCGGCCATGCTGCAGCCCCCGTTCTTCACTGCCGACGCCGATGACGCCGTCAACTACGGTGGCATCGGTGCCGTGATCGGCCATGAAATCGGCCACGGCTTCGATGACCAGGGCTCGCAGTACGACGGCAGCGGCCTGCTGCGCAACTGGTGGACAGTGGATGACCGCACCGCGTTCGAGGCTCTGGCCGCCCGGCTCGTGGCGCAGTTCGATGCCCTCTCCCCCACGGCCGCCCCCGGCCACACGGTCAACGGCAAGCTGACCCTGGGCGAGAACATCGGCGACCTGGGCGGGCTCACCATCGGCTATAAGGCCTACCTGATCAGCCTAGACGGGCAGGAACCGCCGGTACTCGACGGCCTGACCGGGGTGCAGCGCTTCTTCGCGTCCTGGGCCGCGGGGTGGCGGCAGGTCATCCGGACCGAAGAGGCCATCCGCCGGCTGGCGACGGATCCGCACTCCCCGAACGAGTTCCGCACGAACGCCATCGCCAAGAACCTCGACGCCTTCCATGCAGCCTTCGGCGTCACGGACCAGGACGGCATGTGGATGGCACCGCAGGAGCGCGTCAGCATCTGGTGACCCCGGGGGCTCCCTGCAGGCCAATTGCGTCGTGCCGTCAGCTGTGCCGTTAGCTGCGGTTACGTCTTGTGGCGATCCGGTAAACCAAGGTTGTGGGGAACCAGGTCGTGGCCGTCGGAGCGACGATCGCCACCGCCCCGGTCCGGCTTCCCCTCAGCCTCCTCCTTGCGATCTACCGGGTTGCAAGCAGCAGACATGCGTACACGCTTGCGTGAATACACCGGCAGCTGTACTTTCGATTGATGGAGACTCTTACGCATGCCCCGGTGCTGGCACGGTTCGGTTATGCCGTGTCAGACCCGACACGGGCAGAGATTCTGCTTTCCCTCACGGCTGCGCCGTCCTATCCCTCGGAGCTGGCGGATTCTCTCGGGGTTTCCCGGCAGAGCATGTCGAACCACCTGACGTGCCTGCGGGGATGCGGGCTGGTCGTTGCCGCACCGGAGGGGCGCCGGACCCGCTATGAGCTCGCCGATCAGCGCCTCGGCCATGCCCTCAAGGATCTTCTGGGCGTCGTGCTCGCAGTGGATCCGGCCTGCTGCGCACCCGACGGGACGTGCACGCTGTGATGACTTCCCTCCAACTGTCTCCGGGCACGGCCCGCCGCGCCGTCCTCAGCCGCCGGATCCGCCTGTTCGCGGCGGCCACCATCAGCTACAACCTCATCGAAGCCGTTGTGGCTTTGTGGGCCGGGGGTGCGGCCGACTCGTCGGCTCTCCTCGGCTTTGGCCTGGATTCCATCATTGAGGTCGCGTCGGCGCTGGCGCTGTCGTGGCAGTTTTCCACCAACGACCCTGAGCGGCGTGAACACCTCACCTTGGGGATTATCGCCGTCTCATTCTTCGCGCTGGCCGCCTTTGTTTCCGCCGAGGCAGTCAGGTCACTTCTCGGCGCCGGCGAGGCACAGCACTCGACGCCGGGCATCGTGATTGCCACATTGAGCCTGGTGATCATGCCGGTCCTGTCCTGGCTCCAGCGCAGGGCCGGCCGGGAGCTCGGATCACGCACAGCGGTGGCTGACTCCAAACAGACCCTGCTCTGCACGTATCTGTCGGCAGTCCTGCTCGCGGGTTTGGTGCTGAACAGCACCCTTGGCTGGTGGTGGGCCGATGCCGGCGCGGCGCTGGTCATCGCCGCGATCGCCATCCGGGAGGGCATCAACGCCTGGCGCGGCGACATCTGCTGCACGGTCCCCCACACGGCGGCTGACACCCTTCCGGTGGCCACGGAGACGGCCTGCTGCGACGGATGCGGTGCCGCTTCAGCACCTCCAAAGGCCGTCCAACACCCGTGACAAAAAGAAGGCCCCCGTTCAGGAAAATCTGAACGGGGGCCTTCCGGGTTGCCGGGTCAGCGGGTGATCAGTGCCGGGTTGGCCTGCTGGCAAACGGTGTCGCCGGCCGTCTGGTTGACGATGTCCTTGGGCAGCTGCGGGGCAGCGGCGCCGGCGGTCGGCGTCCCGCTGGCGAAGTCACTGCCCAGGTAGACCTGGACCCCGGCAACGCCTGCGGCCGGGAGCACCCGGTCCGGCGCCACACCGAGCAGTGCTGCGACGTCCGCGGCCACGTCAGCGTAGTCAGCACCGTAGTAGACCGCGGTCGCGGCGACGGGCGCAGCCGTCAACTGTCCCACCTGGGTGAATCCGGCGCCCTTGATGGCCTGCATGATCTCCTGGCTTCGGGCCGGAACACCCGAGCCGTTGGCCACGGTCACGGGCTGCAGCGTCTTGTCATAAGCCGGGGCGGTGAGGCTGGGCGTCGGCGTGGCGCTGGCACTCGGGGAGGCGCTCGGCTTCGCGGTCGGATCGGTCAGGTCCACGTCGTTGCGCATGGCGGCGAACAGCTGGGATGCCGCGGGCTCGGCCAGCTGCAGCCGGTTGATGTCCGTTTCGGCCGGGACTGTCGGCGTGGCCACGAAGGCTACCTTGCCGACGTCGATGTTCTTGAGCCGGTTGCCCACGGTCAGCAGCGTCGGCACCGAGGCCAGGCCGTCGTCGATGGTCAGGTTCTTGGTGATCGCGTCCGCGATGCCGAGCATCCGGGCCGGGTTGGTGAGGGTGCCGTCGTCCTTGATTTTCCGGGTCAGCGCGGACAGGAAGCCCTGCTGGGCCTTGATCCGGCCGAGGTCGCCTCCGTCGCCGAAGGCGTGGCGGGTGCGCACGAACGACAATGCCTGCTCGCCCTGGACGGTGGAAGTGCCCTTGGGCAGGCGCAGCTTCGAGTCGGGGTCATATACGGCGTCGCTGACACACACTGACACGCCGCCCACGGCGTTGGAGAGTTCCTTGACGGCGTTGAAGTCGGCCATCATGAAGTGGTCGATCTCCAGGCCGGTGAGCTTGTTGACGGTGTCCACGGCGCAGCCGATGCCGGCCTCGGACATCGCCGAGTTGATCATGACGCCGGTCTGGGCCGGGTACTCCTTGTTGGTTTTCGGATCCTTGCACTTGGGGATGTCGACCAGCAGGTCGCGGGGGAAACTGACGACGTTGACCCGCTTGTTGTCTGCGGAGATGTCCATCAGCATCATCACATCGGAGTGCCCATAGCCGGTCGCGTCATCGCTGGTGCCGTACTGCGAGTTCTTCCCGTCGCGCGTGTCCGAGCCGAGGATCAGGATCTGCATCCGGTCCGTCGAATCGTTCACGGCACCCTCGGTCTTGACGCTGCCGGCGCTCAACGGGGCCTTGGTGAGGTTTCCCTGGAGCCGGATGGCCCAGTAGGCGCCAAAAGCGATCACGCCGACCAAGAGCACGGCCACCACGCCGGTGAAGACCTTCAGCCAGGTGGGGGTCCGGCGGGCGGAGCCGAGGTGGCGGGCCGGACCAACGGCAGGATCGGCCGTGTGCCGGGCAGCGGCGGTTGACCGGGCCGGCGGGGCGGATCCGTCGGCACGGTTGTCACGGGGTCGAACCACTTGTTGAGCCTTCCTAAACGAACGGGGAGTCAGCCCATTTTAGAGTCCGAATCTGAGAAAACGCCGATGGCCACCTCTTGGGAGCGGCGGGAAGGGCCAACGGCCGAAGTAGGGGCCGAAGGACGGTGCTTCTCAGAAGCCCAGTTTGACGAGTTGCTTCGGGTCGCGCTGCCAGTCCTTGGCGACCTTGACGTGCAGGTCAAGGTAGATCCGGGCACCGAGCAGCGCCTCGATCGCCTTGCGCGCGTTGGTGCCGACCTCGCGGAGCCGGGCGCCGCCCTTGCCGATGATGATGGCCTTCTGGGAAGGCCGCTCGACGTACAGGTTGACGCGGACGTCCAGGAACGGGCGGTCCTCGGGCCGGCCTTCCCGCGGAACGATCTCATCGACGACGACGGCCAGGGAGTGCGGCAATTCGTCGCGGACGCCTTCGAGGGCTGCTTCCCGGATGAGTTCGGCGATCATCACCGCTTCCGGTTCGTCCGTCAGGTGACCGTCCGGGTACAGCGGCGGCGACGCCGGCATGTGGCCGATCAGGACGTCGGCAAGGGTGTCGACCTGGAAGCCGTCCGTGGCGGAGACCGGGACGATGTCCTTCCAGCCGTCCTCGCCGAGGACCTCGCGGCCCAGGGCGGCGACGGCGAGCAGCTGCTCGGTGAGGGCCTGGCGGTCGACGGTGTCGGCCTTGGTCACGATCGCGATGATCGGCTTGTTGGGGATGGCGGCGAGCTGGGCGGCAATGAACTTGTCCCCCGGGCCGATTTTCTCGTTGGCCGGCAGGCAGAAGCCGATCGCGTCGACCTCGGCGAGGGTGTCGGCGACCAGTTCGTTCAGCCGCTTCCCCAACAGGGTGCGCGGGCGGTGCAGGCCGGGGGTGTCGACGAGGATCAGCTGGGCGTCGTCCCGGTGCACGATGCCACGGATTGTGTGGCGGGTGGTCTGGGGCTTGGCCGAGGTGATCGCGACTTTTTGGCCGACCAGGGCGTTGGTGAGGGTGGACTTGCCCGCGTTGGGCCGCCCGACCAGCACCGAGAAACCGGCGCGGTAGCCGCCGTAGGCTGCGTCGCCGTCGGACTTATTCTGCTTGCTCACGTGAGACTCCCTGTTGGATTGGTGCGGCCTCGTCGAGGAGGTCTTCAAGGTCAGTTTGTTCTTTTGCTACGGCGGCCGCAATGATGTGGCTGACGCGGTTCCGCCGGCCCTCCAGCCTGTCGGCGCGGAGGGACAGTCCGTGGACCTGGACGGTACTGCCGACAATCGGCACCCGCCCGAGGGCCTTGGCGAGCAGGCCGCCCACGGTGTCTACTTCGTCGTCGTCGAGCTCGAGGTCGAAGAGTTCGCCGAGGTCATCGATGCTCATGCGGGCGCTGACCCGGTAGCTTCCGTCCCCCAGGGCCACGGCCTCGGCGCTTTCGGTGTCGTATTCGTCCACGATTTCGCCGACGATCTCCTCGATGAGGTCCTCGAGCGTGACCAGCCCCGCCGTTCCGCCGTATTCGTCGATGACAATCGCAACGTGCGTGGATTCCTTCTGGAGTTCGCGCAGCAGGTCGCTGACGAGCTTCGAGTCCGGCACGTAGCGGACCTCGCGGGCCACCTCGTCCACGACCGGGGGTTCCTCGCCGGGGCCAAGGTTGTGGAGCGACGCGGCAACGTCCTTCAGGTACACAATGCCCAGGATCTGGTCCGTGTTTTCGCCGATGACCGGGATCCGCGAGTACCCGGAGCGCAGGAACAACGACATCGCCCGGTGCAGGCTGGATCCGGAGTCGATCGTGAGGATATCGGTCCTGGGCACCATGACGGAGCGCACCAGGGTGTCCCCGAAGTCGAAGACCGACTGGATCAGCTCGGCCTCGTTGTCCTCGATCACGTCGGACTCGGTAGCCCGGTCCACGAGTTCGCGGAATTCTTCCTCGCTGAAAAACGCCTCGCTGTCGGCCGGCGCGCCGGGAGCCACGACGCTGCCGAGCCGCACCAGCCAGCCCGGGATCGGGCCGAGCACGGCGTAGAGGGACCGGACCAGCGGGGCGCTGAACCGGACCAGGGCGGCGGAGTGGACCCGGCCGAGCTGCCGCGGGGACACCCCCACGATCACGAAGCCGACCAGCGCCATGATGCCGGTGGCAGCCAGCCCGGCCAGCCAGACGTTGTCCAGCATGCTGTAGAGGAGGACGGTCACGGCGACGGCGGCGGCCATCTCGAACCAGACCCGCCAGAACCGCAGGGCGCGCATGTGCCCCACGGGCTGGGCCAGGATGCGTTTGAGCGAGGTGCCCCTGCTGTTCAGGACCGCCTGCTCGGCGTCGTGCCGGGGCAGGAAGTTGAACGCGGACTCGGCAGCGGTCAGCACTGCGGCAAAGCTAAGGAACACCAGCGCCATGCCGGCGAGGATCAGTGGGGTCACTGAACCGTCTCGGACGGGGCCGCTTTGCCGGTGAAGGCGGTCAGGAGCTCGCGCTGCAGCCCGAACATCTCTTCCTTCTCTTCCGGCTCGGCGTGGTCATAGCCCAGCAGGTGCAGGATGCCGTGCGTGGTCAGCAGCAGCATCTCGTCCTGGGTGGAGTGGCCGGCGTTGCGGGCCTGGACCTCGGCCACCTGGGGGCAGATGGCGATGTCACCGAGCATGCCCTGCGGCGTCGGCTTATCCGGCGTGCCCGGTGTCAGCTCGTCCATGGGGACGGAGAGGACGTCGGTGGAGCCTGGCTCGTCCATCAGTTCCAGGTGCAGCTTTTCCATGGCCGGTTCGTCCACGAGCAGGATGGACAGCTCCGCCTGCGGGTGGATGTAAAGGCTTTCGAAGATGAAACGCGACAGCGCCACGAGCCCGGCCTCGTCCACGACGACGCCGGATTCGTTGTTGACCTCAATGCTCATGCGTGTTCTCCCCGCGTTTCCCGGGCAACGGAGTGCTTGACCCGGTTCCTTTGGACTTCGTCCCAGATGCTGTAGGCGTTGACGATATCCCCCACCAGGCGGTGCCGGACGACGTCGGAGGCGTCCAGGATCGAGAAGTTGACGTCCTCGATCCCCTGCAGGATCTCCTCGACAATCCTGAGCCCCGAGCGGGTGCCGAAGGGCAGGTCCACCTGGGTGATGTCGCCGGTGACCACCATCTTGGAGCCAAAGCCCAGACGGGTCAGGAACATCTTCATCTGTTCCGGCGTGGTGTTCTGCGCCTCATCGAGGATGATGAAGGCATCGTTAAGCGTGCGGCCTCGCATGTAGGCCAGCGGGGCGACCTCGATGGTGCCGGCGGCCATGAGGCGGGGAATGGATTCGGGGTCCATCATGTCGTGCAGGGCGTCGTACAAGGGCCGCAGGTAGGGGTCGATCTTGTCGCTCAGGGTGCCCGGCAGGAAACCGAGCCGCTCCCCCGCCTCGACGGCAGGACGGGTCAGGATGATGCGGCTGACTTCCTTCTGCTGCAGGGCCTGGACGGCCTTGGCCATTGCCAAGTAGGTCTTGCCGGTACCGGCCGGACCGATCCCGAAGATCACGGTGTTGGCGTCGATCGCGTCCACATAGTTCTTCTGGTTCAGCGTCTTGGGCCGGATGGTCTTCCCGCGGGTGGAGAGGATGTTGGTGGTCAGCACTTCCACGGGGTTCTGCAGTGACTGGCTGCGCAGCAGGGAGACGAGCTGCTGCAGCACGGCCGGGGTGATGACGGTGCCTCGGGCCACCAGCCCACGCACCTCGTTGAGCAGACGCATTATGCGCGGCACGTCGGCGGCAGGACCGCTGATCGCGAGCTCGTTCCCCCGGACATGGAAATCGACGGCGGGGAACTGATTTTCGATGAACCTTAGGGCTTCGTCATGGCTGCCCAGAGACTGGACCATCTGCTCTGAGTCGTCGAACAAGACCACCTCCGTCCGCAGCCCTGGTAGGGAGTGGGGAAATTCCCCTGCGGTGCGTTCTCGGGCGCTGAACCGGGCCTTGCCGTTCGCTGCTTCAGTCATGGTGTTGGCCCGCGGGCCTCTGGTCCCCTCCAGTATGAATATGGTCTGTCGCCGTGATCCGTGCCGACGGCGGTTCGCACCGCCCGCGGCCAGGGTCTACGGGTGCTTCCATCTTACGCCAGCGCGGCGCGGCCGACGCCGGAGGGGATCCGGCGCCGGCCGTTACGGGTAGGCGATTCCGAAGACGACCCATCCATCCAGCCAGTGGGCGCCCGTTGCCGGGCACGGCTGTTCCGCGTTGCCAGGTTCGGGCTCCCCCTCCGGCTTCGGTTCCCGTTCGGGTTCGGGCACGGTCATGCCACGCTCTCCAGCGCGCCGGCGCGGGACCCGACGCCCGCGTAGCGTCCCTTGTAGAAGAGCAGGGGCTCAGCGTCGGGGCGGGCGCCCAGGGCGCGGACGGCGCCGACGACGATCGTGTGGTCGCCGCCGTCGTACTCCTGGTGGAGTTCGCAATCCACCCAGGCCAGGGCGTGATCCAGGACGGGGTTGCCCAGCGGCGAGGGAGAATGGCCGACGCCGGCGAACTTGTCCGTCCCCGAGCGCGCGAACTGCCCCGCCAGATGCTGGTGCTCCGCGGCCAGGATGTTCACGGTAAACCGTCCCGCCGCGCGCAGCAGCGGCCAGCTGCTCGATGTCCGTGCGGGGCTGAAAGTGACCAGGGCCGGCTCCAGGGACAGGGAGGCGAAGGACTGGCATGTGAAACCGGCCGGCCCCTGCTGGGTTGCTGCAGTGATCACCGTCAGGCCGGTGGCGAAATGTCCGAGAATGTGGCGGAGTGCCTTCGGGCTGAGATCAGTTTGTTCCGTCATGGCGGGTCCTTTCGAGCGCTGTTAGCCCCAATCAACCACCGCGGACGCGGGTTCCCAAGCCCGGCTGCAACGCACAGTCGCGCAACGACACAACGCGTCACGGACCCGTTGCATGACGTAAGAATTCGGCGCCCGGCGTTCGCCGGCCGTGGCCGTTAGGCTCGGTTGATGGCACACCACGAGAACCTTATGGACGTCAGATCCGCGTATGACACAGTCGCCGAAACCTATTCAGCGGTGATCCCGGATACCAGCTTCGAGGCCCCGCTGGATATGGCCATGATGGACCACTTCATCGCCCACATGCGCGCCACGGCGGATCGGACGGTGATCGACGTCGGATGCGGTGCCGGACGAATGACCAGTTATCTCGGCGAGGCGGGGCTGGCCGTCAGCGGTGTCGACTTGTCGCCCGAAATGGTCCGGATCGCGCAACAACTGCATCCCGGGCTGTTGTTCGAGCTGGGAGAGCTGACGGACCTGCCCCAGGCCGACGCGGCTGCGGACGGCGTCCTCGCCTGGTATTCGATCATCCACTCTCCCCCGACGGCGCTGCCGGCGATCGCGCGCGAGTTCTGGCGGGCGCTACGCCCTGGCGGTTCGGCGCTCGTCGCCTTCCACGCCGGCAGCGGCCACCGCACGATTGACCGTGCCTACGGACACGACGTCCAGCTCCGGGCGGAACTGCACGCACCCGAGGAGGTGGCGCTCCGGTTCACCGAACAAGGCTTTGTGATGCGTGCTCAGCTGGTGCGTTCACCGAGGGCCATGGAAAAGCATCCACAGGCCGCCATCCTCGTCGACAAACCCTTCGTGTCTTCAACACTTGGTCCCTCATAGGGCCCGTTAATGTGTCCGCCGGGTGGAACCGGCGGTGAATTGCTCTTCCAGGGAGTAGTCAAGATAGTGCTTGAGGGACGGATCGCCGGTTCCCGGCATGGCTCCGGCCGCTGCCGCCTTCACCAGCCAGTCCACCTGATGCGGGATGGTCTGGGCGTATGTCCCCACAGGTTCATAGGCGAGGGAGGCCTTGGTGCTCAGTACCAGCGGGGGCCGGAAATCCCACGGATGGTCCCCGAGGCCCGCGGGTGCGCTGTCATCCAGAAGCACCTCTTGCCAGTAGCCTTCCCGGGAGTGGTAGTCCACGGTTCCCGGCCGCATGGTCGGATTGCTCTCGAGGATGGGTGCGTCAAAGCGGGGCGGTACATCGGAATTGACGTGGTTGCCGGCGGCGTCAACGTACACGGCCTTGCTCGAGAGCATGACGGCCGAGGACACCGCGGCCAGGTGCGGCAGGAGTTGCCGGGCGTCGGCGTCGGTGTAGCACACCGCGTCCACGAGGAGATCGGCACCACCGGCCATCACCCCGGCCAGTGCGGCGTCGTCACGACGTTCGGCAGCGATAAATCGGGCACCGGCGGCAGCCAGGTCAGCCGGCATCCTGGACCGGTCCCGGCCCGTCATGTCCACGGCCCAGCCGGCACGGATCAGCCGCCACGCAATCGCGCGGCCGAGAACGCCAGTGCCTCCAAGGATCACAGCCCGTTTCATTTGTCCGACTCTAATGGACGGGTGCTTTTTCTAATGGGCGGATGCTCTTGCGGCGCACCGCCAAAGTAGGGTAGTTCCATGGTCATCATTCGCGAAGGGCGCCCGGAAGATATGACCGGCCTTGCGACGCTAAGGGCCACGTGGGCGGCGGAACAGGGCCCGGCGCCCATGGACGATCCCGCCTTCGACGCCGTCTTTACAGAGTGGATGAATGCCAGTCCCCGAAAGTTCTTTGTGGCCGACTACGGCGGCGAACTCGTCGGGATGCTCAACCTGATGATTTTCGAGCGAATGCCCAAACCAGGAACGGAATCGTCCCGGTGGGTCTATCTGGGCAACGCCTACGTGCTTCCTAAGTTTCGGAACGAGGGAATCGGCGGCCGGCTCGTGGAGGCATCAATCCGGTTCGCGCAAGGCATCAAGGCCGTACGGATGGTGCTTTCCCCCTCCGACGCATCACGCGGCTTTTACGCGCGGCTTGGTTTCGAGCCGGCGGCGGAATTGAACATTCTCAGGTTTTGACCCGGGGGCCCGCCAACGTGGCACCTGCCCGGCTAAATGACGGAGCGGACCATCCGCATTTCAGGCAGTTCCTCCCAGTCCGGTGAAAGCAACTTACGCGTCCCATCGGGCTGAAAACCGTTCTTGGCGTAAAAGGCCTGAGCGCGCAGGTTGGCCTCAAGGACCCACAGGTAGGCGGGTAAATTGCCGAGGGCGGCCTTCAACAGGGCGCCACCGAGCCCAGTGCCATGGGTGCGGCTCAGGGTGTAAATGGAGTAAAGCTCTAGTTCGCCGGGCAGGTCATCGTCACGTCCCGTACCTGCGTCGGCAAATCCAACGATTTCATTGCTCTCATCCAAGGCGATGATTCGCGGCTGAGCGCTGTCCAGATACGGTCGGCGTTTTTCCACCCGCTCCGGCATGCTGGCACGGCGCGCATCGAAGAACGCCGGTGACAGGAGGTGACCGTAGCATTCCTCATGAACCAGGGTGTGCATCCGAACCACGGCATCAGCGTCCTCAACCGAGGCTTGGCGGATCTGATATTCCATTTTCCCAGCCTAGCTTTGACGTGAGGGCTTCCCCGGGTCATTTTGCAGCCGGCCCGCAGAACGCTGCGCCGGTAAGGAAGCGACGCCGTCACCAGCCGCCGCGCGTCGGCGTATGACCCTTGCGGGCATCGTCGGGCATTGCCATTTCGGCCCGCAGGCCCAGGAGCCGGATCGGACGGTCCGCTTCGATTCCGGCTGCGAGGTCCAAGGCCTGCGCGAGGATTTCGTCCCGGTCGAATGTCTCGGGAAGCTTCCTCGCGTGGGTTTTGGTGACGAACGGCGCGTACCGGACCTTGAGGGTCAGCCCAACCACGGGCCGGCCTTCTGCCACGACATCCCCCAGGACGCGCCCTGTCAACTCCCTCACGGCGTCGTCGACCTGGGCGGGTTCGGTCAGGTCGCGCTGGAAGGTGGTCTCCCGACTATGCCCGCGGGCAACCCACGGGGTGTCGTCTACGACACTGGCGCCATCCCCACGTCCGAGCTCCGCGTACCAAGGACCCATCCTGGGGCCGAACTCCGGGACCAGGTCCTGGGGGTCGGATGCGGCCAGCTCGGCCACTGTGTTGATGCCGAGTTTGGCCAGCCTGCCCGACACCTTGGTTCCGACGCCCCAGAGCTCCTTGGTGGGCCGACTGCCCATGACGTCGAGCCAGTTCGCGGCAGTGAGACGGAAGACGCCGGCCGGCTTGCCGAAACCGGTGGCGACCTTGGCCCGGACCAGGGTGTCGCCGATGCCCACGCTGCAGTGCAGCTGTGTTCGTTCCAGGACAGCGGCCTGCACCTGCCGGGCGTAGGCTTCCGGATCCTCTGACTCAATGCCAACAAAGGCTTCATCCCACCCCAACACCTGAACGGTGGCGCCGGGCTGCGCATGCAAGGTGGCCATCACCGTCTCAGACGCCGCGAGATAAGCCTCGTGATCGACGGGCAGGATCACAGCGTCGGGCACTTTTCGAGCCGCAATGCGCAAGGGCATTCCGGAACCCACGCCGTAGGCCCTCGCTTCGTAGGATGCCGTCGACACCACGGCGCGTTCCGTTGGGTCGCCCCGACCGCCGACAATGATCGGCTTGCCAGCAAGCTCCGGGCGCCGGAGCACTTCGACCGCCGCGATGAACTGGTCGAGATCGACGTGCAGCACCCATGGGATTCCGCTCACGGGACCAGTCTGCCCTAAACATCCCTTGCAAGCACCGCGGGCTGCGCCCCCTCGGAGCACCTTGGTATATGGAACCAGACCGTCCTGTTCCGAGGAAACACGCGCCAGGTGCGCATCGGGGGTATAGTCGGCGCATGCATCTTTCGCGTCGATTTATATGCCCCCGGCCGGTCCCTGGCCGCGAGGGCTCTGAGGCGCGCGCCTAGGTCCTGGCGCCGGGTTTGAGTCGGGGGAAGTTAACCCGCCACTCGAAATCCGAAGACAAGGACCTGCAATGCCCTCATATCTCAGTCCCTCCGAGCTCCACGACGCCTTGACCATCCGCGATCTTTCGGATCCGGACGGCGGGCCCCATGCAATGCAGCCACTGTTGCAGGGCATCCTCGACGCCCTCTGCCGCGAATGGAGAGTGCCCCAACGAATTGTCCGCCACAGCCCACTGGTGAGTGTGGCCGACAATTACGACCGCCTGGGGTTCAACGAATCAGATGTGACGCGGGATCAAAGGTATTCCCGCTATCTCAGCCCGACGGTCATGCTCCGAAGCCACACGTCGGCTTCCATCCCGTCGCTGCTGCGTGGACTGCACGCCGACCAATCCATGGACGAGCTCTGGGCGATCCCCGGGCTTGTCTACCGGCGCGATTGCATCGACCGCACCCATGTGGGAACTCCCCACCAGGTCGACCTATGGCGCGTCAGCTCACGTGGACAAATCGACGCCGGCAACCTGCAGGGAATGGTCGGATCGCTGGTGCAGGCGGTGCTTCCAGGAGCCCGCTGGCGCGCAGTTCCGGCAGTGCACCCCTACACCGAAGAAGGCGTGCAGGTCGATGTCCTCACGGACGGGGAATGGCTCGAACTCGCCGAGTGCAGGCTCATGGCGCCGCATCTGTTCTCCGAGGCCGGCCTGGATCCCACCAAGTGGTCGGGACTGGCTCTGGGGATGGGATTGGACCGCGCCCTCATGCTCCGCAAGGGCATCCCCGACATCAGGCTGCTTCGGTCCACAGACCAGAAGATCGAACAGCAGATGCTGGACCTGTCCCCGTGGTATCCGGTGTCCCAGATGCCCTCGATCCGCCGGGACATCTCCATCGTCATTCCCGCTGACCTGGATACCGAAGTGCTTGGCGACCGGGTGCGGACAGCGTTGGGCGCAAAGGCCGAAGATCTGGAAAGTGCCGAACTCCTGGCCCTGACGACCTACGCCGACCTCCCGGCAGCGGCGAGGAAACGACTCCACCTCCGCGATGGGCAGGCCAATGCACTGGTACGCCTGGTGCTGCGTCCCCTCGCCCGGACCATGACAGACCCGGAGGCCAATCGGATCCGAGACGACGTTTACCTGGCCCTGCACGAGGGGCCTGTCAAGGAGCTCATCGGAGGATAGTGTCTGCTGTGCCAGTTCACCATCGGACTGCTGGCATGGCAGGCGTGTAGACGCAGCCGGACCGTGTCAATGCAAGGAACCACAAGCGGACGCCATTAGGTATCAACTTTGTATCGGCCTCATATCGTTCCCGTTGCAGTTCCGGCGCCAGGGCCCAAACCCGGCTGCCGCGCCGCGCCCATGTGCCATGCTGGAATCCGGCTGTCCCGGGATCGCCGGGCCGGTATCCGGCCGGCGAGGGATGGAGCGGCCGTCAGCGGCCGACGACGGCTACAAATGGATCATCACCGCGGAACGCGGGGCGTAAGACGAAAGGACAGCGGCATCAGGAAGCGTGGAGTTCAGCAGCCATCGGTGGGGCGCGTCCGCCGCGTCGCGCTGGCGTTGGCGCTGCCTGCCGTGCTCGTCCTGTCCGGCTGCGTGGCGACGCCGCAGAGCGGCATCACGAATTCCAGCAGCCCATCAGAGCTCATTCCCACCCCGGCGTCGGGCGTCCCCACCACGAGCGCACCGCTCGAGACTGCCCAGACGTCGAACAAGGCTCCGGTGTATTGGATCGGCCGGGGCAATGACAACGCGTTTCTCTACCGCGAGTTCCGCGACGTTCCGGATCAGGACAATCCCGTCACCCGCGCCCTGCGGGTCATGATGTCGCAGAAGCCATTGGACCCGGATTTTTTCACGCCCTGGCAAAATCCGAAGAAGCTGGCGACGTCGATTTCCGGCAAGAACGTCATCACGGTGGATGTCTCCGCTGATGCCTTCAACAGCAACGTTGATGCGGCCATGGCCGAGCGCGCCATCCAGCAGCTCGTCTACACGGCGACGGCTGCCGCGGCCAGCGCAGGGCTCATCGATGCCGGACAGCAGGTCCAGGTGGTTGTGCTGGTGGACGGTCACACCGACTACGTCGCCTTCAACCATGTCCGCCTGGGCGAGCCGACGTCCCGCAGCGCCGGGATGGTGGCACCTGTGTGGATCATTGATCCGCAGGAGGGCACGTCCGTGGCCGACGGTTCGGTCAAGATCAGTGGCCGCAGCACCGTCCAAGGCGGCAAGCTCCGCTGGGCAATCCTCAAGGTCGACGGCGACGGCGACAATACCAAGACCGCGTATCTTAACGGCAGCGCCACCGCCTCGGCCGATGCAGCCCGGCCCGGGCTGTTCACCTTGTCCGTGAACCTCGGCCCGGGCAATTACGAGGTCCGGGTGTCCCAGGTGGACGCATCCGACAGCGCCAAGGAAGTATTCCAGGACACCCGCGGGTTCACGGTCAAATAGCCGTCGCTTCCACAAGGCGCCACGTCACTGGCGGCGGCAGCTGCCGCAGGTCACCAGCGGCCGAGGATGTCGCTGGCCAGCACGGTGGCAGCCGGCCCGGCCGTGGACGAACGCAGCACATGGTGCCCCAAAAGGGCCGTAACTGCGCCTGCGTCGCAAAGCCGGGTCACCTCCCGCGGACTAATGCCACCTTCCGGACCCACGATCAGCAGGACCTCACGGGATCCGGCATCATCTGCCACCTCGTCGGACCCAACACTTTCCAGCCAGGCCTCCAGTACCCGCCGCAGCGGGCGCACGGCGTCTTCGTGCAGGATGACGGCGAGGTCGGCCGCCGCCACGGCCGCCTGCAGCCCGGCGCCGTCGACGGCGGCCCGGACCTCGGGAATCCATGCCCGGCGCGCCTGCTTGGCAGCTGCCGTCACCACCGATTGCCACTTGGCATGCGCCTTCGCGGCCCGCTCAGCCTTCCACCGCACAATGGACCGCTCGGCCTGCCAGGGAATGACGGCGTCGATACCCAACTCGGTCGCGGTCTCGGCTGCCAGCTCATCGCGGTCGCCCTTGGCGAGGGCCTGGACCAGGACCAGCCGGGTTCCGGGCCGTGGTTCCTCGGCCAAGTCCAGGCATTCGACGGTCAGCTCCCCGGGAGCGACGGCTGTCACGGTGCCGGTCAGGCGCTTGCCGGCGCCGTCCGCGATGTCGACGGCTTCTCCGACGGCGATCCGTTTGACGGTGACGGCGTGGCGGGCCTCGGTGCCCTCGAGGACGAAGGCCGAGCCGGGGATCTGCTGGTCCAGGGTGCCTGAGGCGGTGAAGAAGACCGGGTTACTCACCGCTACAGGTTACCGAGCCGGTCCCGCAGTTTGGCGAAGACGCCGCCGCTGGCCGCAAGCTTTCCCTCCGTGAGGTGCTCGCCGCGGTGCTTGGCCAGCTGGCGGAGAAGTTCCTCCTGGACGTGATCGAGCTTGACCGGCGTTTCCACCTGCAGGTGCACCTTCAGATCGCCGCGGCCGTGGCCGCGCAGGTGCGTGACGCCGAGACCGCGAAGAGTGATGATCTCGCCCGACTGGGTGCCGGCCTTGACGTCGATCTCCTGCTGTCCGTCGAAGGTGTCGAGGGATATTTCGGTGCCCAGGGCGGCCGCCGTCATGGGAATGTTGAGGCTCGCGTGGAGGTCATCGCCCTCGCGCACGTAAGTGGCGTCGTTGTTGACCCGGATCTCCACGTACAGGTCCCCGGCGGGGCCGCCGGCGGGGCCGGCCTCGCCCTGGCCGGACAACTGGATGCGGGTGCCGGTCGCCACGCCGGCCGGGACCTTGACGGTCAGGGAGCGGCGGCTGCGGATCCGGCCCTGGCCGCTGCATTCGTTGCACGGGTCCTTGATGACGGTGCCGAAGCCCTCGCAGGACCCGCAGGGGGCGGACGTCATGACCTGGCCCAGGATGGACCGCACGGCGCGCTGGACCTGACCGCTGCCGCCACAGATGTCGCAGCGGACCGGGTGGCTGCCCTCCCGGCAGCAGGACCCCTCGCACGTGGGGCAGATGACGGCGGTGTCGACCTCGAGCTTTTTGTTCACGCCGAAAACGGCATCGCGGAGGTCGATCCTGACGCTGATCAGCGCGTCCTGGCCGCGGCGGACCCGGGACGCCGGGCCGCCCTGGCCGCCACCGGCGCCGAAGAAGGTCTCGAAGATGTCCTGGAAGGCGAAGCCCTGGCCCGAGTAGCTGCCGCCGCCGAAGCCGTTGTCGGTGCCGTTCTCGTTGCCGGTGGTGTCATAGACCCGGCGCTTCTGCGGATCGGAGAGGACCTCGTAGGCGTGGGTGACGGCCTTGAACCTGTCCGAGGCGTCCTCCCCGGGGTTCACGTCCGGGTGCAGGGTCCGGGCCAGTTTCCGGTAGGCCTTCTTGATCTCCTCCCCCGATGCGTCGCGGGAGACTCCAAGAACGTCGTAGTGGCTGCTCAAAGTGTGTATCTCTTCCTTGTTGTACTGCCTGTGGGGTACTGCCTGTGGGCACTGCCTGTGGGGCAAGAAGTCGTATTCGGTCCCGGGCCTGTCAGGGCCCCAGGATCCTCGAAAGGTAGCGGGCCACGGCTCGGACGGCGGCCATGGTGGTGGGATAGTCCATCCGGGTGGGCCCAAGCACTCCGACCTTGGCCGTGGCGTCAGGGCCGTAGGCGGTGGCCACGACCGAGGCCTCGGCGAGACCGTCGTAGGGGTTTTCCCGGCCGATGCTGACGGTCACGCCGCGCGGGTCTTCGGCCATTTCGCTGAGCAGGCGGAGCATGACCACCTGTTCCTCGAGGGCCTCCAGCACGGGGCCGATGCTGAGCGGGAAGTCCACATTGGAGCGGGCCAGGTTGGCGGTGCCGGCCATGACCATGCGCTCCTCACGGCTGCTCGTGGCCAGGGCCTCAAGGCCGCGGGCCAGCGCCTGGGCTGCCCCGCGCCGCGCGGGCGGGCCGGCGGCGATGACGGCGGGCAGCAGCTGCGGCATCAGGCTCAGCGGTGTTCCGGACAGGCTGGCCAGGAAGCTGGTCCGCAATTCCGCCAGCGCGTCGTCGGGAATGTCCTGCCCGACGTCGATCACGCGCTGCTCCACCTTGCCGGTGTCCGCGATCAGAACCGCCAGCACTTTCCGGGGCGCCAGCAGCACGAACTCGATGTGCCGCACCCGGGCGCGGCTGAGCAGCGGATACTGCACGACGGCGACCTGGTTGGTCAGGTGCGAGAGGAGCCGCACGGTCCGGTCAAGGATGTCGTCGAGGTCCTCGGATCCTTCCAGCAGCGCCTGGATCGCCCGGCGCTCGGCCGGCGACAATGGCTTCACCGCTGAGATCTGGTCGACGAACAGCCGGTAGCCCTTGTCAGTGGGGATCCGGCCGGCGCTCGTGTGCGGCGCCGTGATCAGGCCCTCGTCTTCCAGCGCCGCCATATCATTTCGGATCGTGGCGCTCGAGACGCCGAGATGGTGCCGTTCAACGAGCGCTTTGGAACCAACGGGCTCACGCGAATGGACGTAGTCCTCCACGATGGCGCGCAGCACTTCGAGTTTGCGCGGTTCGCTCACGCTCCACCTCCAATCGACTGTCCCGCAGCCGGTGCCACCCCCCGCGCCCGGTCCGGGTCCACACGTGGTGCACGGACGGTCCGCCACAGGACAAGGGTTAGCACTCGACATGCCTAAGTGCTAACCAGTCTAATATGAGTCGCCGCGTTGTTAGCATTGGATTCGCTCCAGGCGTGGCCCGCGGGAACGCGATTCCCGTCACGCCGGCGCCAAGACCGTGGCAGCCGCTGCCGTTTGCCGCGCCGTCGCGGTCCGGTTCCGGCCCCCGGAGAGTTCCACCGACCGCCGTACATTCCGAGTGCAAAGTAAGCGTGTAGAGATGTCGTACCAGAACTGGGGACCCCAGGACCTGTCCGCCCCCGCCAAGACACAGTTGCCCGAAGTCCCGGTGGAACGCGGGATGGTCCTCGAGGAGGTCCAGTCCGGCTGGGTGGGCGCCGTAACCCGGGTGGAGAAGTCCGGCGGCATGCACGTGGTGGCGCTGGAGGACCGGCGCGGCAAGTCGCGGTCCTTCCGCCTCGGCTTTGGCTTCCTCTTGGAGGGCCAGCCCATCCGCCTGATGCCGCCGGCCCCGAAGAAGACGGCCCCGGCCGCCGGTGCCGGCCGCACGGCGTCGGGCTCGGTGCGGGTGGCGGGGCAGCGCGCACAGGTGGCCAAGGCCAGCCGCATCTGGGTGGAAGGAAAGCACGACGCCGAGCTGGTGGAGAAGGTCTGGGGCGATGACCTCCGGGTGGAGGGCATCGTCGTCGAACCCCTGCACGGCATTGACGACCTCGCGGCCGCCGTCGCGGACTTCGGCCCGGGCCCTGGCCGGCGCCTCGGCGTGCTGGTAGACCACCTTGTGGCTAACTCCAAGGAGTCGCGGATCGCCGACGCCGTCATGGCCTCACCGGGCGCCGCCGGCAACGTCCTTATTGTGGGGCACCCCTATGTGGACGTGTGGCAGGCCATCCGGCCCGCGGTCCTGGGGATCGAACAGTGGCCCGTGATCCCCCGCGGCGTGGACTGGAAGACCGGCATCCTGATGGCTTTCGGATGGCCCCACTCCACGAAGGAGGACATCGGCCTCGGCTGGCAGAAACTCCTGGGGGCTGTCCGCAGCTACGCTGATCTGGAGGCGTCGCTGCTTGGCCGCGTGGAAGAGGTCATTGACTTCCTCACCGTGCCCTAGTCTGCCGTGGCGGCCGCCCCTGATCTCCATTTCCGGGCCCGAGCAAGTATTCTTGAAACGGCGGCCGCGCTTCTGGTGCGGTCCCGGCTATTTCAGGCACAACCCAGGCAGCAACGCATCACCGCAATCCGAAGGGCTACACCGTGGCAGATAACGCACGCGAACACACGGGCAATCAGGCTGGCCATGGCCAGCCTCCGTACCATGGCGTTCCGGCAAACGCGCTGCCGCTGACGGCCAGCGAGGACCGGCAGTGGGCCACGCTGGCTCACTTCGGCGGCATCCTGGGCTGCGTGCCGTCGCTGCTGATCTACCTCATCTTCAAGGACCGCGGCCCGTTCACGGCGCAGGAATCCAAGGAAGCCCTCAATTTCACGCTGCCGCCGACCCTGGCCGCAGTGCTGGCGAATCTGCTGGTCTTCATCCCGGTGGTGGGCAACCTCTTCGCCGTGCTCGCCACGGTGATCTGGATCGCCGTGACGTGCTTCTCGGTGGCGGCAGGCATCCACGTCAACCGCGGCCAGCCGCACCGCTACGAGTTCAACCTGCGCTGGATCAAATAGCCGGCCCGGGCCCAAGCAAAAGAGCCGGCCGCTGCCCGTAAGGGGCAGCGGCCGGCTCTCCTTTGTGCGGCAGGGTGTCGTGGCCGCTGATGCGGCAGCCAAGCCGTGGAGGCGGGGCCGGGCAGGCTAGTCCGGCAGGATCCTGCGGACGACGGCGTCGGCCAGCAGCCGGCCCTTGAGCGTGAGAATGAGCCGGCCTTTGAAAGCCGCCGCGGGGTCTACGAGGCCGTCCGCGATCAGCCCCGCGACAGCGTGCCTGCCGGTGTCCCCCAGGCCGCCGAGGCTTGGGATGTCGAGTCCGGAATTGAGCCGGGCCTCGAGCATGACCCGTTCCACGTTGCGGGTTTCGGAGTCCAGCGTTTCGCGTCCGGCGGCGGGTGAGGCGCCGGCGCCGAGGCGGTTGGCGTAGGCGGTGGGGTGCTTGACGTTCCACCAGCGGACGCCGCCCACGTGCGAGTGTGCCCCGGGCCCGATGCCCCACCAGTCGTCCCCGCGCCAGTAGGCGAGGTTGTGCCGGCAGGCCTGTTCGGGGGTGCGGGACCAGTTGCTGACCTCGTACCAGTTGAGCCCGGCGGCGGAAATCAGTTCGTCGGCGAGTTCGTATTTGGCGGCGTGGTCGTCGTCGTCGATTTCCGGCACTTCGCCACGGCGGATCTGCGCGGCAAGCTTGGTGCCGTCTTCAACGATCAGGGCATAGGCGCTGATGTGGTCGGGGGCGTAGGACAGTGCGGTCTCGAGCGAGTAGCGCCAGTCCTCCAGCGACTCCCCCGGCGTCCCGTAAATGAGGTCGAGGCTGACGGCGAGCCCGGCATCACGCGCCCACTGCACCACCTCGGGCACCCGGCTGGGGGTGTGGGTGCGGTCCAGGACCTTCAGGACGTGCGGCACGGCCGACTGCATGCCGAACGAGACGCGGGTGAATCCGGCGTCGGCGAGCAGCTGCAGGGATGCGGGCGTGACGGAATCGGGGTTTGCCTCGGTGGTCACCTCGGCGCCGGGCTGCAGTCCCCAGGCGTCGATCGCGGCGGTGAGTATGCGCGCCAAATCCTCCGCCGGCAACAGCGTGGGGGTGCCGCCCCCGAAGAAGACCGTGCTGAGGGGACGGCCGGGCAGGCCGCTGCCCTTCAGGGCCGCGGCCGCGAACTCCACTTCCGCGATCGCGGTGGCGGCGTAGGCGTCCTGGGAGGCCCCGCCGCCCAGCTCGGTAGCGGTGTAGGTGTTGAAGTCGCAGTACCCGCAGCGGACCGCGCAGAACGGGATGTGCACGTACAGCCCGAAAGCGCGCTGATCGGCGCCCTCGCGCGCCTGGGCAGGCAGGAGCCCGTCCGGCGGCGCCGGGTCCCCTAGGGGAAGAACGCTAGGCACGGGCCGGGCCTGCCAACACTGCAACAACGATCATTACCTGCACCGTTACTTCTTGGCCTTGTCCTTGGACTCGTCCGTTGTCAGCGCGGCGATGAAAGCCTCCTGCGGCACCTCGACGCGGCCCACCATCTTCATGCGCTTCTTGCCTTCCTTCTGCTTTTCCAGGAGCTTGCGCTTTCGGGTGATGTCACCGCCGTAGCACTTGGCAAGGACGTCCTTGCGGATGGCGCGGATGCTTTCGCGGGCGATAATCCTGGAGCCGATGGCGGCCTGGATGGGCACCTCGAACTGCTGGCGCGGGATGAGTTCGCGCAGCTTGCCGGTCATCATCACGCCGTAGGCGTAGGCCTTGTCACGGTGGGTGATGGCGGAGAACGCGTCAACCTGTTCGCCCTGGAGCATGATGTCCACCTTGACCAGGTCGGCCACCTGCTCGCCGTCGGCCTTCCAGTCCAGTGAACCGTAGCCGCGGGTCTTGGATTTGAGGATGTCGAAGAAATCGAAGACGATTTCGGCCAGCGGCAGGCGGTAGCGGATTTCCACCCGGTCCTCGGAGAGGTAGTCCATGCCGCCCATGACGCCACGCCGGCTCTGGCACAGCTCCATGATGGCGCCGACAAACTCGTTCGGCGCAAGGATGGTGGCGGACACCATGGGCTCACGGACCTCAGCGATCTTGCCGGTGGGGTATTCGCTGGGGTTGGTGACGTGGACGACCTTCTTGTCCTCCAGCGTGACCTCGTATTCCACGTTGGGCGCGGTCGAAATGAGGTCCAGGTTGTATTCGCGTTCGAGCCGCTCGCGGGTGATTTCCAGGTGCAGCAGGCCCAGGAACCCCACGCGGAAGCCGAAGCCCAGCGCGGCGGACGTTTCGGGCTCGTACACCAGTGCGGCGTCGTTGAGCATCAGCTTCTCCAGCGCATCGCGGAGCACCGGATAGTCCGTGCCATCGAGCGGATACAGGCCGGAGAAGACCATCGGCTTGGCGTCCGCATAGCCGGGGAGGGACTCCGTGGCGGGCTTGGCCAGGTTGGTGACGGTATCGCCCACCTTGGACAGGCGGACGTCCTTCACGCCGGTGATGAGGTAGCCGACCTCGCCGACGCCGAGGCCCTTGGAGGGGGTGGGTTCCGGGGAGCTCACACCAATCTCAAGGAGCTCGTGCGTGGCACGGGTGGACATCATCTGGATGCGTTCACGTGGGTGCAGCATGCCGTCGACGACGCGGACGTAGGTGACCACACCGCGGTAGGTGTCGTAGACCGAGTCGAAGATCATGGCCCGGGCGGGGGCGTTCGGGTCGCCCACCGGTGCCGGCAGGTCGCGGACGATCTTGTCCAGCAGGACCTCGACGCCCATGCCGGTCTTGCCGGAGACGCGGAGCACGTCGTCGGGGTCGCCGCCGATCAGGTTGGCGAGTTCCGCCGCGTATTTCTCGGGCTGGGCAGCCGGGAGGTCGATCTTGTTCAGGACCGGGATGATGGTGAGGTTGTTCTCCATCGCCAGGTAGAGGTTGGCGAGGGTCTGGGCCTCGATGCCCTGGGCCGCGTCCACCAGCAGGATCGCGCCTTCGCAGGCCGCGAGCGAGCGGGAGACCTCGTACGTGAAGTCGACGTGCCCGGGGGTGTCGATCATGTTCAGCGCGTAGCTGGTGCCGTCGAGTTCCCAGGGCATGCGGACGGCCTGGGATTTGATGGTGATGCCGCGTTCGCGCTCAATGTCCATGCGGTCCAGGTACTGGGCCTTCATGTCACGGGACTGGACAACACCGGTGAACTGGAGCATCCGGTCGGCCAGTGTGGATTTGCCGTGGTCAATGTGCGCAATGATGCAGAAGTTCCGGATGATGGCCGGATCTGTTGCGGCGGGCACCGGGGCGGTGCGGGCCATGGGAGACACGCAGGGTCCTTACTGTTGGCATTACTGTTGGCTTTTCCACGGCTCGGTGCGGATGCTCGTATGCCATCCTGCGACGTGGCGCATTTCTGTCCCTATAGTCTCCCACGTCCGGGCCAGTGGCAGTGCATCCCTGCGTCGCGTTGCGGACTCTCCTGGGCTCGGTGGACTCGCGCCGCGATTCCGCCCGCGGATCTGGCCTCGATTCGGCTGCGGTTCCGTGCGGATCTGGCTGCGTGCTGCTCCGTTCCCGGGACCGCCCCCGCCGGGCCGTCAACCGCCTGCCGGCCACCCTCTGCTCCACCTACCCGCGCTCTGTCCCTGCCCCTTTCTCCGCCTCTTTCTCCGTCCCTTTCTCTGCGGGGGTTGCCGTATGGTTTCCCCATGGCTTGGAACTTACGATCGATCAGCGGCGCCGTCCGCGACGCCCTGCGCTTCCTGGATAAACTCGGCGGCTCCGCACCCGGGACCACCCGTGGGCCGGCGGCAAAACCCGCCCGAAAGCCTGCGGCGAAGCCGCGGCCGGGGCAGGCGCGTCCCGGCGCCCCGACCCGCGCCACGGGCGGCACCCCGGCCGCCGGACTGACCGGGACATATCCCGGCGACTTCCGGGGCCGGGCCGCCGTCCGCTATGCGCCGGCACCCAACGGCCTGCCCGAACCCGGCGAAATCGTCTGGACCTGGGTGCCCTACGAAGAGGACTACTCCCAGGGCAAGGACCGTCCGGTGCTGCTGGTGGGCACCACCGGCCGGTATTTGCTGGGACTGATGCTGACGAGCAAGGACCACGACGGCGACTTCCGTCGGTCGGATGACTACGTGGACATCGGCACAGGACCCTGGGACCGCCAGGGGCGGCCCAGCGAAGCGAAGCTGGACCGGGTTCTGCAGATCAATGCGAAGGACATCCGGCGCGAAGGGGCGATCCTGGACGCAGGCCGCTTCAACCTCATCGCGGCCGCGCTGCGGCAGCGGCACGGCTGGAGCTGACCCGGCGGACACCGCGTGCCGCGGCGGATCGCCACCCGCGCTCGTGCCTGCACGCTGATCTCTGCTATTATTTACAGCTGTGTGTCCGTGCAGGTCGACGGCCACAGATGGTTGGTCGCCATAGGTATCCCCACGCCGCTCAGTCAATGGCCAATCTGAAAGCCCTCTAGACCATTTTCCGCATTGAAAAAGAGAGTTCACACGTGGCTAATATCAAGTCCCAGAAGAAGCGCATCCTGACCAACGAAAAGGCCCGCCTGCGCAACAACGCAGTCAAGTCTGAGCTGAAGACGGCCATCCGCGCCGTCAACACCGCCGTTGAGTCCACCGACAAGGATGCTGCGGCTGTTGCACTGCTTTCCGCCAGCCGCAAGCTGGACAAGGCCGTCAGCAAGGGTGTTCTCCACAAGAACAACGCTGCAAACCGCAAGTCGGCCATCTCCAAGAAGGTCAACGCGCTCTAAGGTTTCCAGTTCACTTGAACTGATGATTGTGGCCGGCACCCCAGGGTGCCGGCCACATCCTTTTAAGCCGGTTCCGCAATGGGCCAACCCCGCACCCGTTCCGGTACAACTCCGGTACGACTCCGGTCCGCCGCAGGCTTACCGCAGCCTGGTGCGCGCCCAGATCCGGAACCGCAGAGGGCCAACACGCCGCACCTGGTCCGGCCGGACCCGCAGGGACGGCAGGCCCGGCGGCTGGGGTCGAACGCGGGTGTCAGGAACTCCGGGCCGAGGTGGCAATCACAGTTACCGCATGTTCCACGGCATAGACAGGATCGCGGGAGAGGCCCTTGACCTGGGCGTCGGCCTCGGCGGTGACCTGGATGGAGCGGACCAGCCTCTCGGGCGTCCAGCGCCGGACTTCCCGCTGGGCCTGTTCGACGAGCCAGGGCTGCATACCCAGTTGCTTGGCGATCTGCGAGGACGACCCCTGCGCGCCAGCCACCTTGGCCAGGGAGCGCAACTTCGACGCCAGGGCAGCCACGATCGGCACCGGGTCCGCGCCGGTAGCCAGGGCGTGGCGAAGTGTGGAGAGGGCCAGCGGGCCGTTGCCGGCCATCGCGGCGTCGGCGACCTTGAAACCTGTTGCCTCGACCCGGCCGCCGTAGTACTTGTCCACCATGGCCGCATCCACGCCGGTGGTGGCATCAGCGATCAGCTGACTGCAGGCGGCGGCGAGTTCCGCGAGCTGCGCACCGACCGCATTGACGAGGGCGTGCACGGCGTCGGGGTCGATACGACGGGAGGCCGCCCGGAACTCAGCCGTGACGAAGGCGATCTTCTCGGCGTCTTTCTTGAGCGGCTGGCAGTCGACAACGGGCCAACCCGCGGCCTTGATGGCGTCCAGCAGCTTCTTGCCGCGGACTCCCCCGCCGTGGCGGAGCACCAAGAAGGCCTCCGGTTCCGGGTGGACCACATACTTCAGGGCATCGGCGAGGAAGGCATCGTTCATGGCCTCGAGCCCGTCGACCTCAATGAGCTTTTGTTCGCCGAACAGTGAAGGGCTGACGTTCATGGCCAGGGACCCGGCCGTGTAGCTGCCGGCATTGAGCCGCGTAATTTCGACGTCGGGCGCCACCGCGCGGACCTGCGCGCGGATACGGTCCATGGCCCGGGCGCCTAGGTAGTCCTCCGGACCGCCCACCAGGACGACGGCAGCAGGTGTCACGTCACGCCAGGTGGCGGTGTTCGACGCCGAGGTCCTGGGCCGTTGGGTCTGGGCAGCAGCCACTCGTGATTCCTCCCGGAAGTTGGTTTGCGGACTCTAAGCGTCCCACGCCCGGACCGGTGCTCCAAGCCGCGGCTGACGGCCCGCCGGCGGGCTGACCGTGCCGCCGCATGCGACCGTGCGTCGAGGACGGCGACCACGCGCGCGTGTGCCGCGAGGACGCCACGGAAGACCGCCGCCGGGTGCAGGGCAAGCCATACTGCCGCCAGCACAGCCGCGGAAAAGACTCCCATGGTGGCTGCACCGAAAACTCCTTCCGGCCACGGCAGGGCTGCGCCCGGGAGTGCCGCGAACAACCGGGCGACCCCCGCCACCGCGCCTGCGAAGCCGGCAGCTGCGGCCATCAGGAAACCGGCTGCGGCCGGGACAGCGGGCAGGAGCACCACGGCCGTCGTGCCGAGGAGTGTAACTGGCGCCACGAGCGCTGCAGCGGCCACATTCGCGGCCAAGGTGTAGGCGCCGAACTGCGGCTGCAACAACACGATCGCCGGGGCGCAGAAGAGCTGGGCGGACAGGGGTACGGCGATGCCGGCTGCCGCCCAGCGCGGCACCGAAGAGGGCAGCCAGTCCATGATGCGGCGACCGGCGACCACGATTCCCAGCGTGGCCAGGACCGAGAGCAGGAATCCGAAGCTGGCAGCCAGGACCGGCTGCGCCAGCAGCAGGCCGATGACGGCAACACAGAGCAGGCTCAGCCCGCGCCCCGGCCGGCCAAAAGCTACGGACGCGAGGCCGATGCTGCCCATGAGCGCGGCCCGCAGCACACTGGGATCCGGACCCACCATGAGGACGAACAGCGCCAGCCCCGAGAGACTGGCAGCGGCGGCCGCCGCGCGCGGAAGGCGGAGCGTGCGGGCGGCAAGCAGCAGCGTCCCGAGGATCAGGCTGCAGTTGGCCCCGCTGACGGCGGTCAGGTGCGTCATCCCGACGGTCTTCATGGCGGCTTCCAACTCGGGGTCCAGCGCGCTGGTGTCGCCAGTGACCATGCCGGGCAGCAGCCCGCCGGCGTCGCCCCCAAACCGTGCCGCCGCGGCGGTGAAGGCGCGGCGAAGCTCCCCAGGACCCTGCTGCCAGGGCCCGGGTCCCCGCAACAGAGTTGGCGCCGACGTCGCTGCAAGGAGTCCTGCCTCAGGCTCCCCTGGCGCGGAGGGCCGGAGTTTGCCTGTGGCGCGCAGGTGCTGGCCCGGAACGGCGTCTCCCCACGTGGCCCCGCCCATGACGACGAGCCGTACGTCCACGGCGACCCTGTGGCCGCCCAAGGTCATCGCCTTCAGCATCACGGGAACCGCCCAGCGGTCCGGCAGGCCGCCGGCACCGGGAATCCGGAGCCGCCGCGGGGCGCCCGCAATTTCCAGTTCCGCGACGACGGCCGCGCGGGCGGCCACAGCTTCTGCGATGGCGCCGTCGTGCCGCCGGGATGCCTCGACGGCGGCGTGCGAGCCTGCCGCGAGGGACAGCAACAGCGCCACAGCCACTGTGGCCCGAATGCTGCGCGGAGCCACCTGCTGGGCCCTGGGGCCGTGTCCGGCGCCAACCCGCCCTATCCTGACGCCCCGTTCCTTCGCCGGGCGGATCCCGGAACGGCTGAGGTTGCCGGGACCGGCCAAGATGAGCATGCCTCCGGCCGCCAACGCCGCGCAGAGACCGGCCAGCCCTGCAGGGGGCAGCCAGTTTCCGGCAACTGCGGTCCCCCAGACAAGGAGCGCCGGGAGTACCAGACGAAGGTCCGTACGCCGTGTCCGTTCGATCGGGCGCTGACGCGCGGGGGTGGCGCGCGCGGGTTTGGCGGATCCGCGGATCCTGCCCGGGGCCACCGGATCCTCATGCTCCGCACGCACCGGGGAATGGACGGCCGCGTCGACGTAGCGCTGCCAGCGGCTCGGCGGGACCGCCACAGAATCCAGCGGGCCGGTCCGGTCAACGCCGGTCCGTGCAGTGTCAGGCTGTGCAGCGTCAGGCTGTGCAGTGCCAAGCTTTTCCATCTCAGGATTTGCCACGTCAGATACCCACCAAGGGGAGCAGTGCCTCGAGCAACTTCGGGCCGATCCCGTCGACGGCGTCGAGCTCCTGCACGGTCTTGAACCGCCCGTGCTGCTGGCGCCAATCCACGATCCGCTGCGCCAGCACCGGCCCGACGCGCGGGAGGGTCCCGAGCTCCTCGAGGCCGGCGGTGTTGAGGTTGACCTTCCCGCCACCGCTGACTGCCCCTGTGCCGCCCGTACCGGCCGTACCGGAACCGGGCGCAGGTGAGCCGTCCGTGGGTGCATCGGCCTGACCGGGTTCGCCGCGGATGGGCACCAGGACCTTCTGCCCATCCTCCAGCACGGCGGCCAGGTTGAGCCGGTCCGGATCCCCGAGAACCGTGGGTCCGCCCGCAGCTGCAATTGCCTCGTGCAACCGGCTTCCCGCCGGCAGTTGAACCACCCCCGGGCTGGCCACGGCACCGGCAACATGGACCTCGATGCTTTCCGGCTCCGCGGTGGCAGCCTCCCCCGGCGGCGCGGTTGACCCGCCAGCTGCCGGATCGGGTGCTTCCTCGGCGGCGGGAGCGGAGTCGCTAAGAGCCACCACCTGCGCGCCGCCGGTTCCGGCCTGCCACCAGAAGCAGCCGCCCAGCACCACGGCGAGGACGCCCAGCAGGGCAGCGGCCCTAACCCCTGTCCTGGCCCGAAATCGCAAAACCAGCGTCGGCCTTCCTGTCCGGCGGTACCCACGGGTTTCATCCGCATGGTGCAAAGGCCCGCCCCTTTCGCGCTGTCCAGCAGCGAGGACGGCATCAGCTTCCCGGCCCGGGCCGGGGCTGCCTGGCGCCGGAACCTGGAACTCCAGCAGCCCCTTGGAGCTGCCTGGCTCCTGGCCGGGAGCAGGCGATTTACCCGGATCCGAAGCATCTCCCGCTTCCCGGGCAGCCCAGTGCGTCGCGGCCAGGCGTTCACGGACAACCCTGACGCCTGTGGCGGATTCACTTCCCGGATTGCGGCGTGACATGGAAACGACACTAGGCAGCCCGCACCCCCGCTGATACTCGGAACCGGGCGTATGTGGAAATACCTGCGTAATACGCGTAGATCCGTGGCAACAGGCAAGTATTCCCTACGCTGGTGCCCACCCGGGGCCGGTGGTAACGTCTGCATCCAATCGAGAAGACTTGCCGGCTGGGGGCACCCCTGATCGCCTGGATGTAAACATCAGGCGGCGAAAGCTGGTGTGCAATGAAGTGGTTGTTTGGGCCCGCGGCGGTGCTGGCGCTTGGCGGCACCATGCTGCCAGCCCCGCCGGTCGTGGCAGACACAACGCAAGCCACCTCAACCCAGGTGGTCAAGTTTTCTCTGGATAGCAGCTTCTGCCCCCAGTACGGCCTTTACGGCATAGCTCATGTTTCGGTCGACGGCACGGCCGGAATGACTGCCGACCAGAATTTCATCTGGACCACGCAAACAGCCGCCACCTCCATCCATGCGGTTCCGCCGCAGGGCGCCGTCGCCAATGTCACGGTTGTCTACCACTGCAACGTGCAGGTCCTCTGGTGGCTGGAGCCCGGCAGTGCCCGCAGGGTGCAGGCCGCCCTATGGGTCAACGGCTCAGGCCAGCAGCCCAGCTACACCATCGGGCCAAATCAGCCTGGCCCCGGGCCAACGCCGCCGCCAACGACTCCGCCTCCAACGGCCCCGCCGGTCTCCATAACGCCAACCGCTCCACCAGCGTCAGCGTCGATACCCGCACCCACGGCGCCAGCCGACATTCCGACGACAGTGCCCACGTCTGAGCCAGTCACCGAGCCGGCCACCGTGCCGACGACTCCGGCAACGCCCGCGGCGCCGGCGTCCGAGCGGGCCGCCCCAGCGACGGTCCCGGCAACGCCCGCTCCGCCAGCGTCTGAGCCGGCCGCCCCACCGACGACCCCGGCACCAACCAGCCCGCCAACGTCTGAGCCGGCCGCCCCACCGACGGCCCCGGCAACGCCCGCCACGCCAACGTCCGAGCCGGCCGCCCCGCCACCGACCAGCCCACCAAGTACCGCCCCACCAACCACCGTGCCAGCGACAACGCCAGAGACACCGCCAACGGAACCAGCCACGTCGGCCCCTCCGGCATCGCCAACGCCCGGACGGACAACGCCGGTGCCTACCCCCTGAAACGCAGCTACAGCCGGGGGTTCACTTCTGGTAGGTGATGTACGCCTCGTACTGCACCCGCCATTTGTCCGCGGCCTTGGGATCCGGGACCGTGGTGGTGAGGAACTGAACGCTGGTCACTTGGCCCTTGAGGTATTTCAGCCATTTGGTCACCTCTTCGGCAACGTCGCGGTCGAATTGGGCTACGTGGTGCACCTGCATTGCCATTGCGGCCTCCGGATTCGCTGGTTCGCTGGGTTCGGTGGAGTGACTTTACCGCCGCCGCCCGTTCACGGCCAGAGTCCAGCGTCCGCGCCGATGGAACGGATGGACCCGTCGCGCTAGTCGCCGGCTTCCGTCGCTTCGGCCGCCGCCCCGCCACGGCGCGTTTCCACGTCGTCCGGGCCAGAGACGTCCCCGGCGAAGGCATCGGGTTTCGCTGCAGCAGGGGTGCTGCCCTCCCCCACGATCACCGCGAGCACACCGAGCCCGGCGTGGGCCGCCAGGACGGCCGGGAGTGCGCTGATCTGGGCCGGCGGACATGCCGGCAGTGCCACGGCCAGGCGCCGGGCAAGGTCTTGAGCCTCGGCCTGGTTGCCAAAGTGGTGCACAGCCAGCCGCGCCTGCCCGGCAGGGCGGCCGGAGGCGTCCGCGGCCACGATTTCTTCCAGGCGTGCGATGGCCTTCGCCGCTGACCGGACTTTTTCCAGCGGGATGATCCGGCCGTCTTCCACCGCCAGGATGGGCTTGATGGAGAACATGGTCCCCCAGAGCGAGGCCGCCGCCCCGATCCGGCCGCCCCGGCGCAACTGCTCCAGGCTCGGGACATAGAAGTACACTTTGGTGCGGTCCAGCCGGTCCTGCGCGAAGGCCAAGACGTCGGCCGCGCTCATGCCGTCGGCGGCCGCGACCACCGCGCCCTGCACCCCCATCCCCTGCGCCATTCCGACCGTCCGGGAGTCGAGAACCTCTACGGGTATGCCGACCCGTTGCGCTGCCAGGCGCGCGGCGTCAACTGTCCCGGACAGCCCCGCGGAGATGTGAATGGAGACCACGGACTGGAAGCCACGCTCGCTGGCCTCCCGGTAGGCGTGCTCAAACTGCCCCGGTGACGGACGCGAGGTCTTGACGGGCTTGCCGCTGGCCAGGGCAACGGCAATGGTCTCCGCAATGTCGTCCTCACCCTCGCCATAGATTTCGGTGCCGACCATGACGGGCATCGGGACCACGGTGAGCCGGCCGTCAGCAGCGAAAGCCCGGACCCAGTCCGCGGGCAGCGCGGCGGCAGAGTCCGTGACCACCGCAACCTGCACGACGGCGGCGGGAGCCGCTTCGGGGATGCTGTCCCGGGAACCCTGCCGCAGGCGAACAAGCCGCTCGCGCAGCCATGGCCAGCCTGACGGCTCGCGGTGTGGCACGAAGGACCTCCTGCTGTGGGGACGCGTGGACTTACTTCACCTACGGGGGCACTTGCGCCCGTCCCATTCTCTGCACTGGTTGTCCGCACTGGCCACCGGGATCAGCCGGCGGCCAGTGTCAGACTGGTACGTCCGGCTAGGCCGGGACGATGTTGACCAATTTAGGCGCCCGCACGATCACCGTGCGGAGGGCGCGGCCGTCGAGGGCGCGCTGGACATTTTCCGAGGCCAGCGCCAGTTCGCGCAGGTCCTCCTCGGAGATGTCCGGGGAAACCTCCAGCCGGTCCCGCACCTTGCCCTGCACCTGGACGACGGCAGTGACCGTGTCCTCCACGAGCAGTGCGTCGTCGTGCGTGGGCCAGCCGGCGTTGGCGACCGATGCCGGGTGCCCCAGGACGTTCCACAGATCCTCGGCGGTATACGGCGCAAACAGGCTCAGGATGACGGCCACGGCTTCAACGGCCTCGCGGACTGCCGGATCCGCACCGCCGGCACCGCTGTCAATAGTCTTGCGGGTGGCGTTGACCAGTTCCATCAGCTTTGCCACAACCACGTTGAACTTGTTGTGGTCCAGCAGGGCCTGCGCATCAGCGATGGTGCGGTGGGTGACGGTGCGCAGGGCGCGGTCACCGGTGGCGGCATCGACGCCAGGTGCGCTCGTGACGTCCTGGCCCAGGCGCCAGGCCCGGGCCAGGAACTTCGCGGAGCCCGACGGCGATACGTCCGCCCAGTCGACGTCGTCCTCCGGCGGGGAGGCGAAGATCATGGTCAGGCGGACAGCGTCCACGCCGAACTTGTCCAACTGCTCGCCGAGGTCGACGCCGTTGCCCAGGGACTTGCTCATGGCCTTGCCGCCGTTGAGCACCTGCCCCTGGTTCAGCAGCGCGCTGAACGGCTCGTCCGCCTCGATCATGCCGAGGTCGTGGATGACCTTGGTGAAGAACCGCGCATAGAGCAGGTGCAGGATGGCGTGCTCCACGCCGCCCACGTACTGGCCAACCGGCATCCAGTCGTTGATCTTCTCCGGATCGAACGGACCGCCGGTGTACTGCGGCGAGACGAAGCGCAGGAAGTACCAGGAGGAATCCACGAAGGTGTCCATCGTGTCCGTGTCCCGTTTGGCCGGGCCGTGGCAGTTGGGGCACTCGACATTGACCCAGCTTTCCACCGCGGCGAGCGGTGAGGTGCCCTTCGGGGACAGGTCTTCGCCGCGCAGGTCCGCCGGCAGGGTCACGGGCAGCTGATCGTCCGGGACCGGGACCTCCCCGCAGGCCGGGCAGTGGATGATGGGGATCGGCGTGCCCCAGAACCGCTGCCGGCTGAGCAGCCAGTCACGCAGCCGGAAGTTCACGAACTTCTCGCCGGTGCCCAGCTCGCGCAGGATTTCGATGGCCGCCGGGATGGCCTCGGCCTTCGGCAGCCCGTCGAGGCCGCCGGAGTTGATCAGGGTCCCCTCGCCGGTGGTGGCGATGCCCGTGGCAGCGGGGTCTTCCTCGCCCGTGTCCAGGACTGCCCGGACGGGCAGGTCAAAGGTCTTGGCGAAGTCGAGGTCGCGCTGGTCATGGGCCGGGACGGCCATGATGGCGCCCGTGCCATAGTCGGCCAGGACATAGTCGGCGGCCCAGACGGGCAGCTTTTCGCCGTTGAGCGGGTTGGTCGCGTAGCGTCCGGTGAAGACGCCCGTCTTTTCACGCTCGGTGGACTGGCGCTCGATTTCGGAGAGCGCCTTGACCTGTTCCCGGTATGCGTCCAGGGCGGCGGCGTGCTCGTCGGTGACCAGTTCGACGGCGAGCGGCGCGTCGGCGGCGACGACGAAGAACGTGGCGCCGTAGAGGGTGTCCGGGCGCGTCGTGAAGACGGTGACGTCCTTGGCGGCTTTGCCGCCGTCGGCCTCGATCACGAAGTTGACGTGGGCGCCTTCGGAACGGCCGATCCAGTTTTTCTGCATCGCGAGGACGCGTTCGGGCCAGTGCCCGCGCAGTTCGTCCATGTCATCGAGCAGGCGGTCGGCGTAGTCGGTGATCTTGAAGTACCACTGATTCAGGGACTTCTTGGTCACGGGAGTGCCACACCGCTCGCAGGCGCCGTTGACCACCTGTTCGTTGGCCAGCACGGTCTGGTCCTTGGGGCACCAGTTGACCGGCGAATTCTTGCGGTAGGCCAGTCCACGCTCGTAGAACCGCGTGAACAGCCACTGGGTCCAGCGGTAGTACTCCGGGTCCGAGGTGTGCAGCCGGCGGGACCAGTCCGCGGAGATTGCGTAGCGCTTGAACGACGCCGCCTGGGTGTCGATGTTGGCGTACGTCCACTCACTGGGGTGCGCGTTGCGTTTGATCGCCGCGTTTTCCGCGGGCAGGCCGAAGGAGTCCCAGCCGATCGGATGCAGTACGTCGTAGCCCTGCTGGCGCAGGTAGCGCGCCACAACGTCGCCCATCGCGAACGCCTCGGCGTGGCCCATGTGAAGGTCACCGGACGGATAAGGGAACATGTCCAGCACGTAGCGGCGTTCCTTTGAGCCGTCGTCGAGCGGTGTGAAGACCTTCAGGTCTTCCCAGACCTGCGGCCATTTGGCTTCCATTGCCGCAAAGCTGTAGGCACCTTCCTCGGGCCCCTCCGCCGCGGCTGCTGGCGATCCGGTCTGTGTTTCCGGCTGAACGCTCACTGCTGGCCTCTTCTGTTCTGTGCGGCCTGTTACCCAGGCCTGTCTACGGTCAGGCCTGCCTGCCGCCAGGCCTGTTCACCATCAAGTCTGCACTGTCACGGCCGGCTGCCCGGTCCTGACGCCATACTGTCCGTACGCGGCACTCCTGCTGTTACTTCGTGCGGTGCGGACCGGAATGTACCCCGGACACACAAAAGCCCCTCGACATGGAGGGGCCGCCGCTCGGCAATCCGGGGACTCTTCGGAATCGAGGTCTCGCCGGGATGCCGGGCGGCTAGCTAAGCAGGAGCACGGCGCGCATAGGACCACTTTAGCCCCTCGGGCTGGTTCGCGCTGAACCGACGGGCCGGTTGCGGCCCGGTAGTCGCAGTCGACTCGCGCTCCGGCGTCCTGCGGGGCCTGTCATGTCCCCAATTGTTACAAACGACATACCTATGGAATAGCGGTACTTACTGCCAATTGCCGGACATATCGGGCAAGTAGTTACGACAGAAAATCGGGTAGCTCGACGCGGAAAAATAGGTAGAAATACAACGAACACCCGGGTGGCTCGCCGAGGGCATCCGGGACCTTCCACGAAGTTTCTTCGCAGAGCGCATTGTCAGCCTCCAGGCTGGGAGAAACCCGTGAAAATCCGGGAAGCAGGCCCAAAATTTTGATCTTGCCAAACGATTCAAATGGGAACACTATTCGATAAAGATCAGCAAGAAATGGGATCTCTTGGGGGGATTCGCAAATGGTCTCGGGTTGAGGAGCCTGTCATGTATCACTTGCGCAATTCTTCCGTGCATTTGCCGAAATCCCCCGCCGGCCGCACCCGCGGCGCCGGCTCCCTGGAACAGGGCTAGCCATGTTCGGCTGGATCACCCGTTTCAGTATGCAGTTCCGCATCCTGGTTCTCGCCATGGCGGCCGGGCTCATTGCCTTCGGGGTAGTGAACGTCCCCCACGTCGCCATCGACAGCATGCCCGAGTTCGCCCCGGCCCACGTCGAGATCCAGACCGAGGCCCTCGGCCTCTCAGCTGCCGAAGTTGAACAGCTCATCACTGCTCCGATGGAAGCCGACCTCCTAAACGGGGTGGCGTGGCTCGATGAAATCCGGTCCAAATCAGTTCCCGGCCTGTCCTCGATCGAGCTCGTGTTCGAGCCGGGCACAGACCTTTTGCGCGCGCGCCAGCTCGTGGCCGAACGCATGACCCAGGCCCACGCGCTGCCGAACGTCTCGGCGCCGCCACTGATTATGCAGCCGTTGTCATCAACCAGCCGCGTCCTTATGGTCCGGATGAGCTCCAAGGAGCTATCCGGGATCGAAATGTCGGTCCTGGCCCGGTGGAAGATCAAGCCACGGCTCATCGGCATTCCCGGTGTCGCCAACGTTTCCATTTGGGGACAGCGCGAGCAGCAGCTCCAGGTAGAGGTGACCCCCACGCAGCTGCGTGACAAGGGCATCACGCTCGAACAGGTCATCAAGACCACCGGCAACGCTGTCTGGGTGTCGCCGCTGAGCTTCCTTGAGGCGTCCACGCCCGGCACGGGCGGGTTCGTCGAGTCGCCGAGCCAGCGCCTGGGCATCCAGCACGTGCTGCCCATTCGAACACCGGAGGACCTGGCCAAGGTCAGTGTCGAAGACGCCGGATCTCCCATGCTCCTGGGTGACATTGCCCAGGTGAAGGAGGATCACCAGCCGCTGATCGGCGACGCCGTCGTCGGCCAGGATGCGGGCCTCCTGCTGGTCGTGGAGAAGTTCCCCGGAGCCAGCACGCTGCAGGTCACCAAGGACCTCGAAGCCGCGCTGAATGACATGCAGCCCGGGCTTTCCGGAATCCAGATGGATACGTCTGTTTTCCGGCCCGCCTCGTTCCTGCAGGATGCCGTGGACGGACTCGGCCTGGCGCTGCTCGTGAGCCTCCTGATCGCTGTCTTGCTCTTCTGGGCCCTGTTCCGTTCCTGGCGGGTGGCCGTGATCGCCCTCCTGGCGATCAGCACCACCGTCATGGCGGCGGGAGTGGTGCTCTACTTGCTCGACTCCACACTGAATATCTCGATCCTCGCCGGCATCTTGCTGGGCGTGTCTGTGATTGTCGGAGACGTCGTGGAGGATGTGCAGGCGCAGCGGCGCCGGCCGTTGCGGGCCACGGAGACCGAGACAGATGCCACCATCAGGTTCCGCATGGTCCAGCTTGTCCGCAGCGTCCGCACACCGCTGTTCCACCGGTCCCTCATCATGGCCCTCGCGCTCGTACCGACGCTGTTCGTCGCGGGAGTCGGCGGTGCCTTCTTCCAGCCCCTCTTCTGGTCCCTGGCGTTGGCGCTTGCCGTGTCAATGCTGGTGGGTTTGTCCGTGACACCGGTCCTCGCGTACCTACTGCTTCCCGGTGAGAAAGCCCGGCGGGCGGACTCGCCCGGTGTTGTCCGGGCCAGGGCCACCTACGACCGGGCACTCGAGGGGGCACGGTCCCGCCGCACCCTCGGCATTGTCGCTGTCGCCGTCGTCGGACTGCTGGGACTCGCCGCGGCATCGCAGCTGGTCGGGAACCGGGCGGTCGTGCCGACGATTCCGGACCGGACACTCCTGGTGCAGTGGGACTCGATGGCAGGCACGTCCAACGACGAGGTGCGTCGGGTGGCGTCCAAGGCGTCCGACGAACTGCGGACCCTGCCGGGTGTCTCGGGAGTTGGCGGCCACATCGGCCGCGCCATTTCCTCCGACCAGGTCGTCGGGAACAGCTCCGCGGAACTCTGGGTGTCCATCACACCGGATGCCGACTTCAGCGAAACGGAGCAGGCGGTCCGTGACGTCGTCCAGGGCTACCCCGGCATCGCCCACAACGTGGTGAACTACTCCCAACAGCAGATCGGCCAAGAGCGCAGCAGCATGGATCCCGGATTCGCCGTCCGCGTCTACGGAACAGACTTGCCCGTCCTGCGCGAGAAGGCTGAAGAGGTCCGCAAGGCCATCGAAAAGGTCGACGGCGTCAAGAACCCGACGATCAACGCCAGCGCCATGACGCCCATCGTCGAAGTCGAGGTCAACCTCGAGGCGGCGCAGAAGGTCGGCATCAAACCCGGCGACGCACGCCGCGCCGCTGCCGCCCTGATGCAAGGCATCGTCGTCGGCAACCTCTTCGAACAGCAGAAGGTCTTTGAAGTGGTGGTGCGCGGCGCGGTGGACGTCCGGGATGACCTGACCAGCATCCGTGAGCTCCTGCTGGACACGCCAAGCGGCGGCCAGGTCCAGCTGGGCCAAATCGCCGACATCCGGCTCGTTCCCAATGAAGTCGTGATCTTGCACGATGACACCTCACGCCGGATCGATGTGGTGGCCGAGGTCAGCGGACGTCCGCTCGCGGATATCCAGGGCGACATCAACGCGGCCATCGAGCAGATCCAGTTCCCGCTGGAATACCACGCCGAAATCCCCACGAAGTACAGTGAACAGCTCGCCGGGGACGCGATGGTTCTGTGGATCGGCGCGGCTGCCCTCCTGGGAATCCTGCTCCTTCTCCAGACAGCGGTGCGGAGCTGGAAGTTGGCGCTTGCCGTCTTCCTGTCCCTGCCGGCCGCGCTGGCCGGGGCCGCCGTGGCAGCGTGGATCGCAGGAGGCGCCATCACTGTGCTGGCGCTCACGGCCTTTGCCGCGGTGCTGGCCGTTGCCGCCCGCAACGCGGCGCTGCTCTCCGCCCGGACGGATGAGCTGTGGCGGGCCGCCCCGCACGAATCCCCTGACAAGGTCATCATGATGGCGGCCCGGGACCGGGTCTCGCCCATTCTGAAGGCAGCCCTGATCACGGTGGCGATCCTGATCCCGCCGGGACTCTTCGGCGGCGCCGTCGGCGGGTCCTTCCTGGGCCCGATGGCCCTGATCATCATCGGCGGACTCATCACCACAACTCTCATCGGGATCTTCGTACTCCCCCTGCTCGCACTCTGGTTCGGGCCCAGGTCCGCCCCGGAAGAGTGGGCCGAAGTGTACGAGGCCGAAGTTCCCGTCCAGCCCGTTACGCAGGAAAAGGTGGAAGCAAAATGACCAGCCAACAGCCCTCGCGGCGCCTGCCCCTGGCGGCCGCTGTATGCGCAGCACTTCTGTTCGCGTTGCCCGCATGTGCCCAGACGACGGCGGCGGCACCCGCCGCCGTGTCGGCCAACGAACCCGCCAAGGTGGAGAAGAATGCCGCAACGGGCATCGCGAAACTGACGTTGACGGAGAAGGGAATCGAACGCCTCGACCTGAAGACCGACACCGTCAAGGCCGGAAAGGGTAAGGACGTCGTCGTGCCCTACTCAGCCCTGCTCTACGACGCCAGCGGAAAAACCTGGGTGTATACCAACCCGGCCCCGCGGGTCTACCAGCGGCAGCCGGTCACGGTAGCCAAGGTGGAGGACGGAGTGGTCACGGCCTCGGCCGGGCCCGCGGTCGGCACCGCAATCGTGACCGTCGGCGCGGCTGAACTCTTCGGCGCTGAATTCGATACGGCGCACTGACATGCGCCGGATTGTCGCTGCAAGCCTGAGGTTCCGGTCGATCATCATTGCGATGGCGGCCGCCCTCATGATCGTGGGCGGCGCGCAACTCAGCAGCGCTTCGGTGGATGTGTTCCCGGAGTTCGCACCGCCCCGTGTCGAGGTCCAGACGGCATGTCTGGGCCTCACTGCCTCCGAAGTCGAGGAACTCGTAACGGTTCCGATGGAGCAGGCCTTCAACGGCATAGACGGTCTGGACCAGATGCGGTCGAAGTCTGTGTCGCAGCTGTCCGCCATCGTGATGGAGTTCAAGCCCGGGACCGATCTGCTCACCGCCCGGCAGTTGGTGTCGGAGCGGATGGCAACGGTCATACCGACCCTGCCGACCTGGGCCGCGCCGCCGGTGATGCTCCAGCCGCTGTCCTCCACCAGCCGTGTCATGAAGATCGGACTCTCCTCCGAGACCCGCTCCCTGATCGAAATGTCCATGGTTTCCTACTGGAACATCCGGGCACACCTGCTGCGGGTGCCGGGCGTGGCGAACGTGGCGATCTGGGGCGAACGCCTTCAGATGCTCCAGGTCCAGGTTGATCCGAACAAGCTGGCAGCCAACAACGTGACGCTGGAAAACGTCATGAACTCCACGTCCGACGCCCTGGACGCCGGCCTGCTCAAGTACTCCCCCGGTGCCTTGATCGGCACCGGAGGGGCGCTGGAAACACCGAGCCAGAGCCTGACCATCAGGCACGTGCAACCCATCACCTCTCCGGCGGACCTTGCCCAGGTGCCACTGGAGGAACGTGAGGGACTGCCTCCCCTGAAGCTCGCCGACGTGGCAACCGTCGTGGAAGACCACCAGCAACTGATCGGTGACGCGGTCATCAATGGCGGCCCCGGACTGATGCTGATCGTCGAAAAGCTGCCGTGGGGCAACACCCTCGAAGTCACCCGCGGCGTCGAGGAAGCGCTCAAGGAACTGCAGCCCGGCCTGACGGGAATCGCAGTCGACACCACCCTGTTCCGGCCCGCCTCGTTCATCGAGGAGTCGCTCGGCAACCTGAGCCTCGCGCTGCTGCTGGGCTGTTTCCTGGTGGTCCTGGTGCTGAGCGTCTTCCTGTTCCAATGGCGGACCGCACTGGTGAGCGTGACGGCGATCCCGTTGTCGCTGATGGCGGCGGCCCTGGTGCTGTATTGGACCGGAGGCACGATTAATACGATGGTGCTTGCGGGGCTGGTGATTGCCGTCGGGGTCGTGGTGGACGATGCCATCATCGACGTCGAGAACATCGTCAGACGGCTCCGGCACCACCGCGCCAGCGGCGGGACCGAAAGCACCGCCCGGGTGGTCGTCAATGCCTCCCTGGAAGTCCGCGGCCCCATCGTCTACGCCACCCTGATTATCGTTGCCGCCACGGTGCCGATCTTCTTCCTGGACGGCCTGACGGGCGCCTTCTTCCGCCCCCTGGCCACCGCCTACACCCTGGCGGTGATGGCGTCCATGCTGGTGGCCCTCACGGTCACGCCGGCCATGGCGTACATCTTCCTGCGCAATGCCAAGCTGGAGGACCGGGATCCGCCGGTGGTCCGGGTTCTCAAGCGCTGGTACGGCGCCGCCCTGCGTCCCATTGTGAAACGCCCGCTCCCGGGCTACCTCGCGGTGGCGGCGCTCGGCGTCGTCGGAATCATAGCGGCCCCGCTCCTGGGCCAGTCACTGCTGCCCTCGTTCAAGGAACGTGACTTCCTCATGCACTGGGTCACGCAACCCGGCACCTCCAACGCCGAGGAAGTGCGCGTCAGCCAGCTGGCCTGCCAGGAGCTGATGACCATTCCCGGCGTCAACAACTGCGGGTCCCACATCGGTCAGGCCTTCGCCGCCGATGAGGTGGTGGGAGTCAACTTTGGCGAGAACTGGATCAGCGTTGACCCCTCGGTCGACTACGACAAGACCCTGGCCTCCATCCAGCAGGTCGTGGACGGGTATCCCGGCATCCACCGGGACGTCCAGACCTACCTTAAGGAACGTGTCCGCGAGGTGCTCACCGGTACGGGCTACTCGATCGTCGTCCGCGTGTATGGCGATGACCTGGACACGCTGAAGAAGCAGGCGGACAAGGTCAAGACTGCCCTGGCCGGCATCGAGGGGGCCATCGGAGCCAAAGTCGCACTCCAGGTCAACGTTCCGCAGGTGGACGTCGAGGTGAACCTGGACGCCGCCAACCGCTATGGCCTCAAGCCCGGTGACGTCCGCCGTGCCGCAGCCACCTTGGTATCCGGTGAAGAGGTCGGCGACGTCTACCGGGACGGCAAGGCCTATGACGTCCAGGTCTGGAGTCCTCCGGAGATCCGGACCAGCGTCACAAGCATCGAGAACCTCCCGCTGGACACTCCCAGCGGGCAGAAGATCCGGGTGGCCGATGTCGCCAAGATCACGGTGAAGCCGACTCCCAACGTCATTGAGCGTTCGGAAGGGTCCCGCCGCCTCGATGTCAGCGCCAACGTCAAGGAAGGCGATCTGGCCAAAGTCGTCGAGAAGCTCGAATCCGATCTCAAGTCCGTGGAGTTCCCGACCGGGTACAGCGCCGAGATCCTCGGCGAATACGCGGAGCGGCAGGCCGCCTCGCAACGGCTTCTCCTCTTCGCGATGGGCGCCGTGGTTGTGGTGTTCCTCCTGCTCCAGGCGGCATTCCGGAGCTGGCGGCTTGCCGTTCTGGGGATCCTGACGCTGCCGGTGGCACTGGTGGGCGGGGTGATCGCCGCGCACATGAGCGGCGGAATCCTCTCCCTCGGGTCGCTGGTCGGGTTCCTGACAGTGATGGGCATCGCCGCCCGCAACGGCATCCTGCTCATCAACCACTGCCAACACCTGGAGCAGTTCGAAGGCGTGCCATTCGGCCGGGATCTGGTCCTCCGGGGCGCAGCCGAACGCCTGTCACCAATCCTGATGACCACGCTCGCCACCGCACTTGCCCTGGTTCCGCTGGTGGTGATGGGCAACCGGCCAGGCCATGAGATCGAGCATCCCATGGCTGTGGTGATCCTGGGCGGGCTGGTGACATCGACACTGGTCAACCTGTTCATCGTTCCATCGCTCTACCTGCGGTTCGCCAAGAAGGGTCCGGGGCGCCGTGACCCTCAGCCCCGCGAGCCGGAACCCATATCAGCCGTATAGCAACAACTACCAACAATGAGAGGCCAGTCAGATGACTCCACTATCTAAGAGATTTACCGCTTACGGCTCCGCGGTCTTGCTGGTGGTGGCGTCGCTGACGGCGGCGACAGCGGCCGCGGCGACGGCAGCCACCGCGCCGGCGGCCGCCCGTTCCCAGGAACTGTGCGGCCCCGGCTCGGCGATCAAATTCAACCGCAGCGCCTTCCCGTCCAAGCCGGAGATTGAGAACAAGTGGTTCCCCCTCGAACCCGGCATGCAGTACACCACCACTGGCAAAGTAGTCTCCCCGGACGGGACAAGCACCCGCAAAGTTGTCAGCACGGTCACGGGGCTGACCAAGGTGATCGACGGGGTCAAGACCATCGTGATTTGGGACCGGGACTACTCCGACGGTGAGCTCGTCGAATCGGAACTCGCCTTCTTCGCCGAGACGCGGAAGGGCGACGTGTGGCTCTTCGGCGAATATCCGGAGGAGTACGAGAACGGGCAGCTTGCAGGCGCGCCAAGTACGTTCATCAGCGGCATCGACAAGGCCCAGGCGGGCATCGCCATGCAGAGCCACCCGCGCCTGAAGACCCCCGCCTACCCCCAGGCTTACGCACCCAGTGTGGACTTCCTGGACTGCGGGGATGTGTTCGCGAAGGACCAGCGCGTCTGCGTCGCCACTGGTTGCTACAGCGATGTGCTGGTCATCGATGAGTTCAACCCGCTGGACCCGCCAAGCGCCGGCCACCAGCGAAAGTTCTATTCCAAGCACACGGGTCTGATCAAGGTCACGGCCGTGGGCGGCGAGGACCAGGAGTTCCTGGATCTCGTCAAGATCAAGAAGCTCAGCCGCGCCGAGCTGAAGAGCGTCAACGAGCAGGCACTGCAGCAGGACCGTCGGGGCTACACGGTCAGCAAGGACGTCTACGCGAAGACGCCGCGCGCTGAGGTGGCACGTGCCTACGATGGCCACCGCTACCACTAAGGGCCCTGCCGCTCCCGGGCAATAGAGAAAGGAGCCCCGGCCGGGAAAATCCCGGCCGGGGCTCCTTGTGCGCGCCTACTTCACGTCGTCGTCAACCCAGTCCATGGACTTGGTGACGGCCTTCTTCCACAGACGCATCTGGCGTTCCCGCTCGGCCTGGTCCATTTGCGGCTCCCACCGCTTGTCCTCGGCCCAGTTGGCCGAGCACTCGCCCAGATCCTTCCAGAACCCGACCGCAAGGCCGGCCGCGTAGGCTGCGCCCAGCGCGGTGGTCTCGACCACCTTCGGACGGATGACCGGCACGCCGAGGATGTCCGCCTGGAACTGCATCAGGGCGTCGTTGGCGACCATGCCGCCGTCGACCTTCAGCTCCGTCAGCGGCACGCCGGAGTCGGCGTTGACGGCGTCCAGCACCTCACGGGTCTGGAAGGCGGTGGCCTCCAGTGCCGCGCGGGCGATGTGGTTCTTGTTCACATAGCGGGTCAGGCCGACAATCGCGCCGCGGGCATCGGAACGCCAATACGGGGCGAAGAGGCCGGAGAACGCCGGCACAATGTACACGCCGCCGTTGTCCTCCACCGAGGCCGCGAGGGTCTCGACCTCCGGAGCGCTGCTGATCAGGCCGAGGTTGTCCCGCAGCCACTGAATCAACGAACCGGTGACGGCGATGGAGCCCTCCAGCGCGTAATGCGGCGCTGCGTCGCCGAGCTTGTAACCAACCGTGGTCAGCAGCCCGTTCTTTGAGTGGATAATTTCCTCGGCCGTGTTGAAGATCAGGAAGCAGCCCGTGCCGTAGGTGTTCTTGGCTTCCCCGGCATCGAACGCCGCCTGGCCGAACGTGGCCGCCTGCTGGTCGCCGAGGATGCCGGCCACAGGGACCTCGCGCAGCAGCTGGGAGGTGTGCACTTTGCCGTAGACCTCGGAGGAGGACTTGATGGTCGGCATCATGGAGGCCGGGACACCGAACGCGTCCAGAATCTCCTGGTCCCAGGACAGCGTCTCAAGATCCATGAACATGGTCCGCGAGGCATTGGTCACGTCGGTGACGTGCACTCCGCCGTCGGTCCCGCCGGTCAGGTTCCAGAGCACCCAGCAGTCGGTGTTGCCGAAGACCAGGTCACCGGCCTCCGCCTTGGCCCGTGCGCCCTCGACGTTGTCCAGGATCCACTTGATCTTGGTGCCCGAGAAGTAGGTCGCCAGCGGCAGGCCGACCTTCTGCTTGAAGCGCTCCGGTCCCCCGTCCTTGGCCAGCTCGTCCACGATCGGCTGGGTGCGGGTGTCCTGCCACACGATGGCGTTGTAGATCGCCTCGCCCGTGGTCTTGTCCCACACGACCGCCGTTTCGCGCTGGTTGGTGATGCCGACGGCGGCGATGTCGTGCCGGGTCAGGTTCGCCTTGGACAGGGCCGAGCCGATCACTTCGCGGGTGTTGTTCCAGATTTCAGCAGGGTTGTGCTCCACCCAGCCGGCCTGGGGGAAGATCTGCTCGTGCTCCATCTGGCCGGAGGAGACGATGCTGCCGCTGTGGTCGAACACGATGGCGCGGGTGCTCGTGGTGCCCTGGTCGATGGCAACTACGTACTGGTTCATATTGACGTCCTTGTCTGTTTAGCGTGGCAGTTGAACTGGCAATCAGAGGGGTAGTACAGGAGGGATGATCGGCACAACCGCGGCCACGAGGCCGCCGAGGCCGCCACCGATCAGGGGTCCGACGACAGGGATCCAGGAGTAGCTCCAGTCGGAGGACCCCTTGCCCTTGATGGGGAGGAGGGCGTGCGCGATGCGCGGGCCAAGGTCACGGGCAGGGTTGATGGCGTAGCCGGTGGGACCGCCGAGGGAAACACCGATGCCGACAACCAGCAGGGCGACCGCCAGCGGGCCGAGTCCGGAAGGTGTCCCGCCGAAGGTCAGGATGACGAAGACGAGGACAAAGGTGCCGATGATCTCGGTGATCAGGTTCCACGGGTTCGAGCGGATCGCCGGGCCGGTGGAGAAGACGGCCAGCTGGCTGGCGGGCTCGGTTTCGGCATCAAAGTGCTGCCGGTACGCCAGCCACATGATGACCGCGCCCAGGAAGGCGCCGGTCAGTTCCCCGCCGAAGTAGGTCAGGGTTGAGGCGATGTCGACCGGAACGCCGGGAGCGTACAGCTTCTTGCCGTTGACCAAGAGGCCAAAAGTCACGGCCGGGTTCAGGTGTGCACCCGAGATGGCGGCAACATAGACACCGGAGAAGACGGCAATGCCCCATCCCCAGGTCACCATCAGGAACCCGCCGTTGTTGCCCTTCGTGCCTTTGAGCGCAACGTTGGCCACCACGCCGCAACCCAGCAGGGTCAGCATGGCGGTACCGAATAATTCGGATAGGAAAACTATTCCAAGAGACATCTTTGACTCCTCTATTTTCTGTTGTCGGCGTCCGCGAGTTTGGAAGCCGTGGGGCCGGCAGCATGTTCGTGCTGCCGGCCAGCCACTGCGCCGGCCGCCGGGGCGGACCGCGCAGTGCTTGCACCCGGGCTTCCCTGCCCGGGCACGCAAGCCATATCAGGCGACCAGGCTGTGGACCCGGACACCGTGGAACCGCTGTAGCACCTCCTGTGCGTGGCTGATCTCTGTGGCCCGGCGTGCCGCGTCCCAGCCGAGCGGTCCGGAAAGAATGTCCGCGACTTCATTGAGCAGTTCCCCGGTCACCAGGCCGCGAAAGGCCAGGGACGTACGGCGGATGAGGACGTCCACCAGGTGCCCGATCTGCTCATGGGCGGCCATGAACTCCAGTTCCCGGGTGCTCAGCTCTCGGGTGGAACGCAGCAGCCTGTCCGGCTCGCCGGCCGCGGGCCCGTCCAGGAAGCGGATGACTTCTTCGGCGCGGGTCCCGTAGCGGGTCAGCAGCCCGGTGACGCGGTCTGCGTCGCGGCCGGCCGACATGTGGGCCTTGATCCAGCGCTGGACGCCGTCCTCGCTGTCCGGGAAACCGGCGCCGCCACCGATGGCGAGCTTCGCCGTCGAAACCCTCCGTTCCCTACCGAGTTCGGCCAGGACGTCGTTGCTCAGGTGCTCGGCGAGGGCCCGGAACGTGGTCCACTTGCCGCCGACGAGGCTGAGGACGGCGCCGCCCGCCGCCGCACGGCGTTCGATCCGGTAGTCCCTGCTGACGAAGCCCGGCTGGGTCGCGTCATGCTTCGGAAGCGGGCGCACACCGGCGAACGAGTAGACAATCTGGTCCCGGCCCACCGGGATGTCCGGGAACACGTGGCCGATCAGGTCAAAGAAGTAGTCGATTTCCGCCTCGGTGCACACGGCGTCCAGGGCCATGTCGGCGTCGACGTCGGTGGTGCCGACCAGGACGCGGTCCCCCATCGGGTAGATCAGCACGATCCGGCCGTCGGTGTGCTCGAAGAAGATTTCGCGGCCGTTGCACGCCGCGAGCAGCTCCGGATGGTCCAGCACGATGTGCGAACCCTTGGTTCCGCCCATGAACGACGACGCCGCCCCCATGGCCTCGTTGGTCAGGTCGACCCAGGCGCCGGTGGTGTTCACGACGACGTCGGCAGTGAAGTCGAACACCTCACCGGTCAGTTCATCGCGCAGCTGGACAGTGGTTCCGGTGGTGCCGGTGGTGCCGGTGGTTCCGGAGCCGCCCAGCGAGACCAGTGAGACGTAGTTGCTGGCGCGGGCGTGGCTGTCCGCGCCGCCGGCCTTCTCGCCGTCCTGGAGCACGTCAAGGGTGAGGCGCTCGGGGTTGTGAACGGAGGCGTCGAAGTAGGTGGCCGCGTATTTGATCCCGGGGTGCAGGCGGGGCAGCTCGGCCAGCGCGCGCTTGCGTCCGCGGAACTGGTGGCGCGGAACCGTACCGCCGTCGCGGGAGAAGAAGTCGTACATGCTCAGGCCGAGCTTGATCAGGAACGCCCCGCGTTCGGTGTGCTTGCCCTGCTTGTGGGTCAGGAAGCGCATGGGGGCGGCCAGGACCCCGGAGAAGGTGCTGAAGATCGGGATCGTGGTCTGCAGCGGCTTGACGTAGTGCGGCGCGATCCGCAGAAGCCTGTTGCGTTCGGTCACCGATTCCTGGACGAGGCGGAACTCGCCGTTTTCGAGGTACCGGATGCCGCCGTGGATCATGTGGGAAGAGGCGCCGCTGGCACCCTGGCAGTAATCACCGCGCTCAACGAGCGCCACGTCCACCCCCTGCAGCGCCAGGTCACGGAACGTTCCGACCCCGTTGATCCCGCCTCCGATGATCAGAACCTGCGCGTGCCGCCGCGTCCGCAGCTTCTGCACCGAGGCGCGATCGGTCGCCGGTGTGCCGACTGAGTCCTTCTGTCCCAAAATTGCTCCCTTGGGTTTGATTCTGTGCGGCACGCCCGTGGCGCGGCGCCGTTCAACACTATTCTTTGGACTAATGGAAAATGGAGTCAAGCACTATGCACAAACGTGCAGATGGGAAATGTCATGATGCATTCACGCCAGTCCGACGCCCTCCGCGCGGCCCAGCTTTATTACCTGCAGGACCTGACCATGGACGCCATCGCCCGCGAGCTCCGGACGTCCCGGTCCACGGTTTCCCGGCTGTTGTCCGCGGCGCGCGATTCGGGTCTGGTGCAGATCCAGATCCGCAGCCCGTTGGACACCGGGCCCGAACTCGAGGGCATGATCCGCGCCGAATACAAAGTGGATGTCCATGTCGTTCCGGTGGTGGACACCCTCAATGAGGCGGAAACACTGGACCGTGTGGCCATGCAGGCCGCCCGGACGATCGGACCGCTGGTAGACTCCAACGCCATCATCGGCGTCGCATGGGGCTCCACCCTGAGCGCGGTGAGCCGGCACCTGACCCGCAAGATCACTCACGACAGCGTGATCGTCCAGCTCAACGGCGCCGGGAATATGCAGACCACCGGCATCACCTATGCCTCGGACATCATGCGGCGGTTCGGCAGCGCCTACGGAGCACGGGTGGAGCAGTTTCCCGTGCCGGCCTTCTTCGACCACGCCGCGACCAAAAGGGCCATGTGGAATGAGCGGAGTGTTCAGCGGATCCTGGAGCTGCAGGCCCGGATGAGCATCGCGATCTTTGGTGTCGGATCGGTCGACGCCGACTACCCCAGCCACGTCTACGCCGGGGGCTACCTCGATGAAGACGACTTGAACATCCTGGCGAACTCCGATGTGGTGGGCGATGTTGCCACAGTGTTCTTCCGCGCCGACGGGTCCTCGGACGGCATCACGCTCAACGCACGTTCCACCGGCCCGGACCTGGCCCAGCTCCGCCAGGTCCGGCGCCGCATCTGCGTGGTGTCCGGTGCTTCCAAAATCAACGGGCTCAGGGGCGCACTGGCGGCAGGACTGGCCACCGACCTGATCCTGGACGAGGCCAGCGCCCGCCGGCTCGTCCGGTTCGACGGACTGGGCTGAGCGGCTGCTGGGCAGCGTGACCGGTGCGTCCGGCGGCAATGGCAGTCCGGCACTCGCCAGCACCAGTGGGTAAAGTCTTTGTCATGAGACTCTCCCCCCGGCTGACCCTGAACAACGGCGTATTGATCGACCGGCTGGGGTTCGGGCTGTACAAGGTCCCCCCGGCCGACGCCGCCAGCCTGGTGACCATGGCGGTCGAGACCGGCTACCGGCACTTCGACACCGCCGCCATGTACGGCAACGAGACCGGCGTCGGCAAGGGAATCGGTGCCCTGTCCGGGTTTGAGGGCACCGGCGGCGGCCCCGGAGAAACCGCACCCTACGTTTCCCGCGAGGACCTCTTCATCACCACCAAGGTCTGGAATGACGACCACGGCTACGACGCCACCATGCGTGCGTTCGACACCTCGATGTCCAACCTCGGCCTGGAATACATCGACCTCTACCTGATCCATTGGCCGTGCGCGCGCCGTGGCCTGTTCCCGGAAACGTACCGGGCCCTGGAGACGCTGTACCGCGAGGGCAAGGTCCGCGCAATCGGCGTCTCCAACTTCCAGCCACAGCACCTGGACCGGCTCCTGGAAACGGCGGAGGTCGTGCCCGCCGTGAACCAGATCGAACTTCATCCCTGGCTGCAGCAGGATGAACTGCGGGAAAAGCACGAGCTTTTGGGTATCCGCACCGAGGCGTGGAGTCCTTTGGGCCGCGGCCAGGTCCTGAAGGACCCGGTGATCCTGGCCCTGGCGGCCGAACACGACCGCACGCCGGCGCAGATCATCCTGCGCTGGCACCTGCAGCTGGGCAATATCGTGATCCCCAAGGCCAGCTCGTCCGGGCGGATCCGTGAAAACTTCGAGGTCTTCGACTTTGAGCTCTCTCCGCTGGACATGACGGAGGTCAGCGGCCTCGAACGCGGCTTCCGGACCGGCTCCCACCCCGACAACGTCGCATAGGATTCGAACCAATGGAACAAGTGGATACCGGGTCCTCACGCACGCCCCTCTTCAGCGGCGGACTCGACGCCCGCACCCGCGCCGCATCCGTTGAGGTTGACGGCGCCCGGATCGCGTACTGGGTCTATGAACCCGCCGAGGTCACCGCCGAAACGCGCACCATCCTGGTGGTGCACGGATTCCGCGGCGACCACCACGGCCTGCTCCGGGTCGCCGACCAGCTGACTGACATGCGCCTGATTATGCCGGACCTGCCGGGCTTCGGCAGCTCGGCCGCCTTCGCAGGAGGCGGGCACAGCGTTGCCGGCTACAGCCAGTTCCTTGGCGGCTTCCTTGCCGCGCTGGCACTGGGCGCGGACACGGTCCTGCTGGGGCATTCGTTCGGTTCGATCATCGCCAGCCATTTCGTCGCGGCCAACCCCGGTGCCGTGGCCGAACTGATCCTGGTCAATCCCATCGCGGCACCCGCCCTCGAAGGGCCCAAGGGCCTGATGACGAAACTTGCGGTGCTCTACTACGAGGCCGCCGCGCGCCTTCCCCAGCGGCTCGGCCTGGCCCTGCTGCGCAGCCAGGCGATCGTGCGGGTGATGAGCGTGACCATGGCCAAGACCGGGGACAAGGACATCCGCCGGTTCGTGCACGCCCAGCACAGCGCCTACTTTTCCTCCTTCGCGGACCGGGACAGCCTGCTTCAGGCGTTCAAAGCCTCGGTGGGCAGCAACGTCACCGAGGTGGCCGGCGACCTGACGCTGCCGGTGCTGCTGATTGCGGGAGAGAAGGACGAGATCGCCATGCTGGCGGACCAGTACAAACTCGCGGCGCGGCTCCCGGACGGGAGGCTGGAGGTCATTCCCGGCGTCGGGCACCTGATTCACTACGAAACCCCCGAGCCCGCTGCCCGCTACATCCGACGCTTCCTAAAGGACCACGCCGCGTGAAAATTCTCATTGATGCCCGCTTCACCCGGCTGGACCACCACGACGGCATCAGCCGCTACGGCGCCAGCCTGATCGCGGCGGCCGCCAGGATCGCCGACGTCTCGATGCTGATCAGCGACACCCGCCAGCTCGCCCTCCTGCCCGACGTTCCGTACACCCTGATCAACAGCCCGCTCTCCCCTGCCGAACTCTTCGTGGCGGCCAAGGTCAATAAGCTGGGCGCCGACGTGGTGGTATGCCCCATGCAGACCATGGGCAGCTGGGGCCGGAAGTACGCCCTGGTGTTGACCCTGCACGACCTCATCTACTACGAGCACCCCACCCCTCCCGGATTCCTGCCGGCCCCCGTCAGGGTCCTGTGGCGGCTGTACCACAAGGCGTTTTGGCCCCAGCGGCTCCTGCTGAACCGGGCGGACATCGTGGCGACGATCAGCGCCACGACGGCGGCCCTGATGGCGAAGTACCGCCTCACCCGGCGTCCGGTCAGGATTGTCGGCAACGCCCCCCAGCACGGCCACACCCCGCGCGATCCCGGGGCTGGGGCCGACAAGACGCTGCTCTACATGGGTTCTTTCATGCCCTACAAGAACGTGGAGACCATGGTCCGCGGCATGGCGGAGCTGCCGGACATGACCCTGCATCTGCTCAGCCGCATCACCCCGGACCGGCGGGACGAGCTCGAGGCCCTGGCTCCGGAGGGCGCAAACATCGTCTTCCATAACGGGGTGACCGACGCCGAGTATGAGGCCCTCCTGGCACGCACCACGGCCCTGGTCAGCCTGTCCCGGGCCGAGGGCTACGGACTGCCGCTCGTCGAGGCCATGTCCCACGGCACGCCGGTGATTGCCAGCGACATCCCGATCTTCCGGGAGGTCGGTGACGACGCCGTCAGCTACGTGCATCCGGACTCCCCGGCGGAGTTTGCCGAGGCAGTGCGCACGCTCGAGGATCCCGCCCTGTGGAAGGCCCGGTCCCGCCGTTCAGTGGAGCGGGCCGCAGACTTCAGCTGGGACGAGTCGGCGCGGCGGCTCGTGGCCGTCGCCGAAGAGGCCGTCGCGCTCCGGAACCAGCCCCGCGACCGGAATTAGCCGTAAATAGCCGGAACGGCCAGCTGGCCGGCGCAGGGATCCGCTCCGCGCCGCACCCGCTGGGAGGCCGGATGACGCCGGCGCCTCGGGCCTCCGACCACATCTGCCGCAGACGGCCGCAAGAGGAGCCTCTTTCCGGCCATCTGTGGCGAATGGCCGCCGGCATGCGGGCCCGTTGCACGGAGGGACCGCCGTGCAGGGAGGGACCGCCGTGCCGGTGGGGCCCTGTGAACCGCGGTGGCGCAAGGGCATGCCCTACAGGATGTCGACGCCGTCCAGGCGCAGTTGCACCGGGTCGTCGCTGCGCTTGGCTGCGGCCGCCGCCTTGACTGCCCGCATGACGGCCGTGGCGGCCGCGGCCTGCGCGTAGGGGATGAACAGCAGGGTCCGGACCTCCTGGCCGGAGTCGCGGGGCACAGCATTTCGCGGCGCAGAATCCCGCGGCACTCCATCCCGCGGCGGTGTGCGGCCTGCCCCCGCGGCCGCCGGCAGAATGACCGGCGCGGGGCCGGCCGTCCGCAGGACAGTTCCCTGCGCCGCCAGCCGCTGGGCAATGGCATCCGTGAAATGGCCGACGGCGGTCCTGCCGCCGGTGACGGAGGCGACCCGCACGGCGGGCGGCAGCTGCAGCTCCTGCCGCAGCGCCAGTTCCCGGCTGGCGTACCCGGCGGGATCCCAGCGCAGCAGGGCGCCAACCCCGGCGGCGTCGTCGGCCGTGATGACCACCAGGCCGCCTTCGGAAGCGGGCCGCACCAGGGCTGCGGCGTTGAACCAGCGGCGGACTGCGTCCTCCCCCGCCCTCAGGTTTTCCCGGCGCAGCAGCGAGTCGCCGTCGAGCAGCAGGGCTGCGGCGTACCCGCCTGCGGCCACCGGTTCGGCACCGACGGTGGCCACCACGAGGGCCGCGGTCTCCGCAACGGTGGCCTTGATCTGGTCCCCGGAGGAGGTGATGACCGGTTTTCCCGGAAACGCCCGGCCCAGCTCCTCCGCGGTGCGGAGGGCTCCCGTGGCGCCGCGCCTTAGCCTGGCGCCGTTGCACGTGCCGCAGCGCCAGGCCGGGTCCGGGGCCGAGCACCAGCGGCATTGCGGTACGGCGCTGCTCCCGGCCGGACCGGCGATTGCCAGGGGCCCGCTGCAGGCGGTGCAGCGCGCCGGTTCCCGGCAGGTGTCGCACACCAGCGAGGGGGCGTAGCCTGCACGGGCCACCTGGACCAGGACCGGACCCCGTTCCAGGCCCTCCTTGGCGGCCCGCCAGGCCGCGCCGGGCAGCCGGGCGATCCGGGCGAGCGGGTCATGCTCGAGTTCGTAGCTGTCGGCCGTGTTCAGGACCCGTGGGACCGTCCGCCGCACGACGGCCCGGTCCGCTTCCACCGCCTGGGCCCAGCCGGAGGCGACCAGCCGTTCCGTTTCGGTGCTGCGTGAATGGGCCGCGAGCAGGCACGCGGCCCCTTCCTGGCCCGCCCGGAGCAGGAGGACTTCGCGGGTGTGCGCGTACGGGGAGCGTTGCTCGATGTGGAGGTCGTCGCCGTCGTCCCAGCAGATGACGAGCCCGAGGTTCGGCACCGGCGCGTAGGCCGCGGACCGGGTGCCCACCGCGACTCCTGCGGCGCCGCTGAGCACGCGCAGGAAGCTGCGGTAGCGCGGCGTCTGGCCGTCGTCCGCGGTGAGCCGCGCGACGTCACCGGCGGGAAGCAGTTCCAGCAGGGCAGATTCCACGCGGTCAAGGTCACGGTAGTCGGGCACCACCACGACGGCGCCGCGGCCGGAGATCCGTACAGCGGCCACGGCTTCGGCGATCATCCGCGGCCAGCTGGCGGGCCCGTACCCCTGCAGGGCGGTCAGCACGGCCCGGGGCGACTCCCCCGCGGCAAGGTGGGCGAGGAACGCCGCACCGTTGCGGTACCTGGTCCAGACGCTGCCCGCGGCCGGCGACGGAAGCGACACGTCGGTCGCCACACCGGAAATCTCAGTGCCGAACAGCCCGGGATCAAGCCGGCCGTCCGGGGCAAATTCCTTTTCGAGCTTGGCCATGCGCGGCGGCACGGCAACGCGCAGGACATCGCTGACCGTTCCGGCGTAGCGCGAGGCGATCCGGCCGGCGAGCTCGGCCACTGCGGGGGTCAGGACCGGGACGGTGGAGAGCACTTTGTGCAGGGGCACCAGGGGGTGGCCGGCGTCGGATCCGGCGGTGCGCTCCAGCAGGTATCCGGCCAGTTCCTGTCCGTTGAATTTGACCTTGACCCGGACTCCGGGGATGGCGTCGGCGTCGAGGGAGGCCGGGACGCTGTAGTCGAAAGGCCTGTCCAGGTGGGGCAGCGAGGACTCGATCAGCACCCGCGCCACCGGCAGGTGGGCTGCAAGGGCGGGACCGGACGCTTCCGCGGTGGAGGCGGGAAAACCCTGGAGCAGGGACAGCTGCTGGGGTTCACCGGGCGCGCCGGCGGCAGGATTGGGACTCACGGCTCACACCTCCCCTCGGGCTGAATGGCGATATCTCAAATGCACAGTGATCCTGGAACAGCGTGATCCTGGATAACCGTGATCCGCAAAAGACTGTGATCCTAAAGACTGTGATCCTAAAGACTGTAGCCAGGCCACCGGAGGGCGGCCTGGCTACAGCACATCACACAGGACTGACAAACTCACCATCAATACAAACCGCCTGGGCGGCTTTGGACGGTGGGCCGGCCTTAGGCGTTGAAGAACGCCTTCAGCTCGTCCACCCGGTCCAGGCGTTCCCACGTGAAGTCCGGGTCTTCGCGGCCGAAGTGACCGTGGGCGGCGGTCTTGGCGTAGATCGGGCGCTTGAGGTCGAGGGCGTCGATGATGGCCCGCGGGCGCAGGTCGAAGATCTCGGCGATCGCGGCGCTGATGCGGGCCGGGTCCACGGTTTCGGTTCCGAATGTCTCAACGTAGGTTCCCACCGGGCGGGCCTGGCCGATCGCGTAGGCGATCTGGATTTCGGCGCGCTTGGCGAGGCCGGCGGCCACCACGTTCTTGGCGACCCAGCGCATGGCGTAGGCGGCCGAGCGGTCCACCTTGGACGGGTCCTTGCCGGAGAACGCGCCGCCGCCGTGACGGGCCATGCCGCCGTAGGTGTCGACGATGATCTTGCGGCCGGTGAGGCCGGCGTCGCCCACCGGGCCGCCAATCACAAAGGCGCCTGCGGGGTTGAGGATGTTGCGGGTCCGTGAGGTGTCCAGGTTGGACAGTGCCATGACCGGTCCCACCACGTACTCGGCGAGGTCCGCCCGGAGCTGGTCGAGGCTGGTGCCTTCGGCGTGCTGGCTGGAGATGACGACGGTTTCGACCGAGACCGGGCGGTCGCCGTCGTAGCCCACGGTGACCTGGGTCTTGCCGTCCGGGCGCAGGTAGGCGAGTTCGCCGTTCTTGCGGACCTCGGTCAGGCGCTCGGAGAGCCGGTGCGCGAGCCAGATCGGCACGGGCATGTAGGACGGCGTTTCGTCGCTGGCGTAGCCGAACATGAGGCCCTGGTCGCCGGCGCCCTGGAGGTCGTAGTCGTCCTCCTGGCGCCCCTCACGCGCTTCGAGGGAGTTGAACACGCCGCCGGCGATGTCGTTGGACTGCTGGCCGATAGATACCGAGACGCCGCACCGGGCGCCGTCGAAGCCGTTGGCCGAAGAGTCGTACCCGATGCCCAGGATGGTCTCCCGGACAATCTGGGGGATCTCGACGTAGGCGTCGGTGGTGACCTCGCCCGCGACGTGGACCAGCCCGGTGGTGGCCAGCGTCTCCACGGCCACCCGGGACTCGGGGTCTTTGTCGAGCAGCGCGTCGAGGATGGCGTCGCTGATCTGGTCACAGATCTTGTCGGGGTGGCCCTCCGTCACCGACTCGGAGGTGAAGAGCCGGAGCGCGGCGGGCGTGGACCCGTGGAAGGCGGGGATGTGCAGCGGTAAAGTCACTCAACTACCTTACTGGTTGGATAACGGACGTCCGGCGGCGTGTGTCCCCGTGCTAAGGAGATGTTGGTTACGCCGGGCTACGCCGGCGGTACAGCCCGGCTCAGCTCGGCGCTGATCCGGTCGATCACGGCAGCCGCGACGTCGGATTTGGAACCCGACGCCTCTTGGGGTTCGGAGCCGTCGCGGGAAAGGATGACTACTGAGTTCGTGTCCTCGCCGAAGACCATGTCCCGGCCCACCTGGTTGACGACCAGCAGGTCGCAGGCTTTCCGCTGCAGCTTGGCCCGGGCATAGTCCAGGACATCCCCGCCGGCGTCGCCCGTCTCGGCGGCGAAGCCGACGATCAGCTGGTTCCGGGACGCGGCGTCGCGGACCTCGACGAGTTCGCGCAGGATGTCGGGGTTGCGCACCAGGTTGATCACGGGATCGGCGACGTCGTCGCGCTTCTTGATCTTGGTCCCGGCGACGTCCGCCGGCCGGAAGTCCGCGACCGCGGCAGCCATGATGACGACGTCGGAGTCGGCGGCCGCGTGCAGCGCCGCCTTCCGCAGTTCCAGGGCAGTTTCGACCTGGACGAGTTCGACGCCGGCGGGCGCCGGGACTTCCATGTGGGCGGCCAGCAGGCGGACGCGGGCGCCGGCTGCGCGGGCGGCCGCGGCCAGGGCCACGCCCTGTTTGCCGGAGGAGCGGTTGCCGAGGAACCGCACGGGATCCAGGGGTTCCCGGGTGCCGCCGGCGCTGATGGTCACCGTCAGTCCGGCCAACGGCGTAACCGCCGACTGCGCCGCCGCCGGCGCGGCGGCCAGGCCGGTGGTCACGTCCGAGTCCAGGGCCGGCATCGCCTCGGAAGCGGCGGCTGTGCCGGCGCCGGCGAGGGCCATGGCGGCGGTAAAGATCGCCTCGGGCTCGGGCAGGCGGCCGGGCCCGGAGTCGGCGCCGGTCAGCCGCCCGCTCGCGGGTTCCAGCACCGTGACGCCGCGGCTGCGCAGGGTTTCGACGTTGGCTGCGGTGGCGGGGTGCTGCCACATTTCGGTGTGCATGGCCGGGGCCATGAGCACCGGGCAGTCGCCGGCCATCAGGAGGGTATTGGTGAGGAGGTCATCGGCCTGGCCGGTGGCCGCACGGGCCAGGAGATCGGCCGTGGCCGGGGCCACGACGATCAGCTCGGCCTCGTGGCCGAGCCGGACATGGTTGACCGTGTGGACGGCGTCGAACACGCTGTTGCTCACCGGGCGCCCGGACAGGGCCTCCCATGTGGCGACGCCGACGAAGCGGGTGGCCGCCTCGGTGGGGATGACCGTGACGTCATGCCCGGCTTCAGTAAAAAGCCGGAGGAGCGATGCCACCTTGTAGGCGGCAATCCCTCCCCCGACTCCGAGGACTATGCGCACGTGATCTCCGTCAGCAGGCAGTCTGTTTACTTGGCTCTTCCCGCGGAGGGAATTACTCTGCGGTTTCGATCGGCGTGGAGACGAGCTTGCCTTCGTTGATCTCGCGCAGCGCGATCGACAGGGACTTCTCGTTCAGCTTGGTGTCGACCAGCGGGCCAACGTACTCAAACAGGCCCTCATGCAGTTGGGCGTAGTACGCGTTGATCTGGCGTGCGCGCTTGGCACCAAAAATCACCAGTCCGTACTTCGAGTCGGCGGCCTTCAGCAGCTCGTCGATCGGCGGGTTGATGATGCCTTCAAGGTTCGTGGACACGAATTCTCCAAATTCTAACGGGCCGGTACGTCCCGGCGCCTAGCGCGGGTTCGGGGTCAGCCCCATGAGTGAAACAAGCTCGTCCGCTGCCCGACGAACGTCATCATTGATGACGGTGTGGTCGAACTCCGGTTCAGCGGCAAGTTCTAGTTTAGCGGTTTCCAGCCTCTGCTGCTGTTCTTCGGCGCTTTCCGTGCCGCGGCCGACGAGCCGGCGGACCATTTCGTCCCAGCTCGGGGGCGCCAGGAACACAAACTGGGCATCCGGGACGGCCTGCTTGACCTGCCGGGCGCCCTGCAGATCGATCTCCAACAGGACCGAGCGGCCCTCGGCAATGGCGGCGTCAACCGTGCTGCGCAGCGTGCCGTAGCGGTTCCGGCCGTGGACAACGGCCCACTCGAGCAATTCGCCGTTTTCGACCAGGGAATCGAATTCCTCGACGGACTTGAAGAAGTAGTGGATCCCGTCCTGCTCCCCCGGCCGCGGCGGGCGCGTGGTGGCCGACACGGAGAGCCAGACGCCGGGGTAGTTGTCCCGGATGTAGGTGGACACGGTGCCTTTGCCAACAGCCGTCGGGCCGGCGAGGACTGTCAGTCCCGGTTTCTTGCTCACATATTCCTTTGGCGGTGGTGGGCGGCTCGGCGGACCGAGCTACTTGTCGTCAATAAAATCTACCAGCGCCCGGCGCTGGTGGATTCCCAGGCCGCGGACCCGTCGGGATTGTGCGATGCCGAGCTGGTCCATGATGGCCGCCGCCCGCACCCGCCCGATCCCCGGCAGGGCCTCGAGCAGTTCCACGATTCTCATGCGGGCAATGGCGTCGTCGGATTCGGCGGCACTGATGACTTTGGCGATGGTCAGCTCGCCCGTCTTGAGCCGCTCCTTTGCCTCGGCCCTGGTGGCCCTTGCGGCAGCGGCCTTGCGAAGGGCGTCGGAACGCTCCTGAGGAGTGAGTGGTCTCAAACTCACGGAAGGCCTCCCTGCATGGCGGGACGGGGCACTCATGCCCTTGCCCCGAACCTACCGTCAGGCGGCGGCAGAAATCAATGGAAATCTGCGCGCCGGCCAGTTCGGTAACGGGGAAAAGCGCAATCCCAAACGGGACAGCCGCGGGCCCGGGTCCGGCAGCTCCGGTCCCGGGCCCGCTCGGCGGCTGCCGCTAAGCCGCGAGGAGTTCGTCGAGGGTGCGCCGCGCGGCATCCCGGAGGGCCTGCTGCTGCGGTCCGGCGCCGAGGATGTCCCGGCTCGAGGTGCCCAGGACCTGGGGATAGGCCGCACCGAAAGTGCGGCGCAGGTCCGCGGCGGTGGCGCCCTGCGCGCCCAGCCCGGGGGCTAGGATGGGCCCGCGGACCGCCGCCAGGTCGAGATCCAGTGCGGAGAGGGCCGAGCCCACCGTGGCGCCGACCACCAGGCCCACGGAACCTAGCGAACCGTCATAGCGACGGTTCTCCACAGCGGCCGCTTCGGTGATCCGCCGCGCGACGGAATCCGATCCGCCGACGTGCTGGACCGAGGCGCCCTCCGGGTTCGAGGTCAGCGCGAGGACGAACACCCCGCGCCCGGTCTCGGCCGCCAGGTCCAGGGCGGGCCGGAGTGACTCGAAGCCCAGGTACGGGCTCAACGTCACCGAATCCGCGGCCAGGGCCGAACCGTCCCGCAGCCAGGCATCCGCGTAAGCGGCCATGGTGGAGCCGATGTCGCCGCGTTTGGCGTCCGCGATGGTCAGCACGGACGCTTCCGCCGCCGCGGCCAGGGTGCGTTCAAGCACGGCGATTCCGGCCGAACCGTGGCGCTCGTACAGGGCCACCTGCGGTTTCACCGCGGCAGCGAGGGAGCCCACGGCCTCCAGCACGGTCAGCGAGAAGCGTTCCAGCCCGGCGGCGTCGTCAGTGAGGCCCCAGCGCTGCAGCAGCGCCGGGTGCGGGTCGATGCCGACGCAGAGCGGGCCGCGGTCCGCCATGGCCCGCCCCAGCCGGGAGCCGAAGGACTCCCGGCCGGCCGCTGGGGCGGTGGATACCTCAGGCATCCTGGAGCGCCTTCAGGTTCGCGGCGTGTTCCTGCAGGCTCGTGACTGACCATTCGTAGGTGCGCAGCGCCTCGATGGCCTGGACGGCGGCGTTGAACTCGGCCACGGTGGTGATGCACGGGATGCCGATCGACGTCGCGGCGGCACGCAGTTCGTAGCCGTCGCTGCGGGCCTCGCCACCGGAGGGGGTGTTGAAGACCATGTCGATCTCGCCGGCAATGATGAGGTCGGCGATGGTGCCTTCGCCTTCGGCGCTGGAGCCCTCGGCGACCTTCCGGACCGGGGTGGCCTGGATGCCGTTGCGGCGCAGGACGTCGGCCGTGCCGCCGGTGGAGACGATCTCGAAGCCGAGGTCCGAGAGCCGCTTGACGCCCATGATGACCGAGCGCTTGTCCCGGTTCGCCACCGAGACGAAGATCTTGCCCTCGGTGGGCAGCGCGTTGTTGGCGGCCGCCTGGCTCTTGGCGAAGGCCGTGTCGAAGTGCTTGTCGATGCCCATGACCTCGCCCGTGGAGCGCATTTCCGGGCCAAGCAGGGAGTCGACCACCTTGCCCTCCGGAGTGCGGAAGCGGCTGAACGGCAGCACGGCCTCCTTGACCGAGACCGGCGCATCCAGCGGCAGCGAGGAGCCGTCGCCGCTCTCCGGCAGCATCTTGTACGCGCTGCGGAGCTGGTTGATGGTGACGCCGGTGCCGATCAGGGCCGCGGCCTTCGCCATCTGGACGCCCGTGGCCTTGGAGACGAACGGGACAGTGCGGGACGCGCGCGGGTTGGCTTCGAGGACGTAGAGCACGTCGGAGGCCAAGGCGAACTGGATGTTGATCAGGCCGCGGACGCCCACGCCCTCGGCGATCGCCAGGGTGGCGGTGCGCACCCGTTCCAGTACGTTGCCGCCCAGGGTGATGGGCGGAAGCACGCAGGCCGAGTCGCCGGAGTGGATGCCGGCCTCCTCGATGTGTTCCATGATGCCGCCGAGGTACATCTCCGTGCCGTCGTAGAGGGCATCGACGTCGATCTCGACGGCGTCCTCGAGGAAGCGGTCGATCAGCACCGGGTGGTCGGGGGTGATTTCGGTGGCGTTGGCGATGTAGCGGGAGAGGTTGGGCTCATCGTAGACGATCTCCATGCCGCGTCCGCCGAGGACGTAGGACGGGCGGACCAGGACCGGGTAGCCGATCTCGTCCGCGATCTTCTTGGCGTCCTCGAAGGACACGGCGGTGCCGTTCTTCGGCGAGACGAGCCCGGCCTTGTCGAGGACGCGGGAGAAGGCGCCGCGGTGTTCGGCCAGGTCGATTGCCTCCGGCGAGGTGCCGAGGATCGGCACGCCGGCGTCGGCGAGCTGCTGGGCGAGCTTGAGCGGGGTCTGGCCGCCGAGCTGGACGAAGACGCCCATGACCCCGCCGGTGCGCTCCTCGGCCGCGATGACCTCGAGGACGTCCTCCAGGGTGAGCGGTTCGAAGTAGAGCCGGGTGGAGACGTCGTAGTCCGTGGAGACGGTTTCCGGGTTGCAGTTGACCATCACGGTCTCGTAGCCGGCCTTGCGCAGCGCCATCGAGGCGTGCACGCAGGAGTAGTCGAACTCGATGCCCTGGCCGATCCGGTTGGGACCGGACCCCAGGATGATGATGGACGGCTTGGCGTGCAGCGCAACCTCGTCCTCCTCGTCATAGGACGAGTAGTGGTACGGGGTGTAGGCGGCGAACTCGGCCGCGCAGGTGTCCACGGTCTTGTAGACGGGACGGATGCCCAGGGCCTGCCGGACCCCGCGGACGACGTCCTCGGAGTTGTGGGTCAGCGCACCGATCTGCTCGTCGGAGAAGCCGTGGCGCTTGGCGCGGGTCAGCATCTCCGGGGTCAGCGCCGCGGCCTGGCGGATTTCGAGCGAGATCTCGTTCAGCAGCTGGAGCTGGTCCAGGTACCAGGGGTCGATCTTGGTCGCCTCGAAGAGCTGTTCCACGGTGGCGCCGCCGAGCATGGCGCGCTGCACCTGGTGCAGGCGCTCGGTGGTGGGACGCTTGGCCTTCTCGATCAGCTCCGCGACTTCCCATTCCGGGACGTGGCTGAAGTCCAGCTGGGAGCCCTTCTGCTCCAGGGAGCGCAGGGCCTTCTGCAGCGCCTCGGTGAAGTTCCGGCCCATGGCCATGGCCTCGCCCACCGACTTCATGGTGGTGGTCAGGGTGGGGTCCGCGGCCGGGAACTTCTCGAAGGCGAAGCGCGGGACCTTCACCACCACGTAGTCCAGGGTCGGTTCGAAGGACGCCGGGGTCTTCTGGGTGATGTCGTTCGGGATCTCGTCCAGGGTGTAGCCGAGGGAGAGCTTCGTGGCGATCTTGGCGATCGCGAAGCCGGTGGCCTTGGACGCGAGGGCGGAGGAACGCGAGACGCGGGGGTTCATTTCGATCACGACGACGCGGCCCGTGTCCGGCTCGACGGCGAACTGGATGTTGCAGCCGCCGGTGTCGACGCCGACCTCGCGGATGACCGCGATCGAGATGTCGCGCAGCCGCTGGTACTCGCGGTCCGTCAGGGTCAGCGCCGGGGCCACGGTGATCGAGTCGCCGGTGTGCACGCCGACCGGGTCGAAGTTCTCGATGGAGCAGACCACCACGACGTTGTCGTTCTTGTCCCGCATCATCTCGAGCTCGTACTCCTTCCAGCCGAGGATGCTCTCTTCGAGCAGCACCTCGGAGGTGGGGCTGTACTGCAGGCCCTGGCCGACAATCCGGCGCAGGTCCCCCTCGTCGTAGGCCAGCCCGGAACCCAGGCCGCCCATGGTGAAGGAGGGCCGGACGACCATCGGGTAACCGAGGTCCCCGGCCGCGGCGAGTGCCTCGTCCATGGTGTGGATGATGTGGCTGCGGGCCGACTCGGCGCCGCAGCGCTCGACGACGCCCTTGAACTTCTCGCGGTCCTCGCCCAGCTCAATCGCGGCAATGTTGGCGCCGATCAGCTCGACGTTGTACTTCTCCAGGACGCCGTTCTTGTCCAGCGCGATGGCCGTGTTGAGGGCCGTCTGGCCGCCGAGGGTCGGCAGGAGCGCGTCGGGGCGCTCCTTGGCGATGATTTTCTCCACCACTTCGGGGGTGATCGGCTCGATGTAGGTCGCGTCAGCGAACTCGGGGTCCGTCATGATGGTGGCCGGGTTGGAGTTGACGAGGATGACCCGCAGGCCTTCCTCCTTGAGGACGCGCAGTGCCTGGGTGCCGGAGTAATCGAATTCGGCCGCCTGGCCGATCACGATCGGGCCGGACCCGATGACCATGACGCTCTTGAGGTCAGTTCTCTTGGGCATTACTTCGTGTCCTCAGTCTTGGAATCGGTGGCAGTCTTTGTGCCGGTCTCTGTCTTTGAAGAAGCGTCCGCCATCAGCTCGATGAAGCGGTCGAAGAGGTAGGCGGCGTCGTGCGGGCCGGCGGCCGCTTCGGGGTGGTACTGCACGGAGAAGGCCGGAATGTCGAGGCAGGACAGTCCTTCGACGACGTCGTCGTTGAGGCTCACGTGGCTGACCTCGACGCGGCCGAAGCGCTCCTCGGGGGCCTGGGTGGCGCCGTTGAGCGGGGCGTCGACGGCGAAGCCGTGGTTCTGCGAGGTGATTTCGACCTTGCCGGTGCGGCGGTCCATCACGGGCTGGTTCAGGCCGCGGTGGCCGTAGCGGAGCTTGTAGGTGCCGAACCCGAGGGCCCGGCCGAGGATCTGGTTGCCGAAGCAGATGCCGAAGTACGGGATCTTCTCGTCGAGCACGGAGCGCAGCAGCGCCACCTGGTTGTCCGCGGTGGCGGGGTCGCCGGGGCCGTTGGACATGAAGAAGCCGTCGGGGTTGACGGCCTGGACGTCGGCGAGGGTTGCCGTGGCGGGCAGCACGTGCACCCGGACCCCGCGCTCGGCGAACCGGACGGGGGTCATGCGCTTGATGCCGAGGTCGATCGCGGCGATGCTGAACCGCGGCTCGCCGTCCCAGCCGAAGTCCTTGGGCTCCACCGTGTAGGCGGCGTCCACGCTGACTTCCTCGGCGAGCCGTGAGCCTTCCATCGGCGCGCTGGCCAGGACGGCGTCGACGAGTTCCTTGTCCGTGGTGCGGGCGGCGTCGCCGGAGAAGATGCCGGCGCGCATGGTCTTGTGTTCGCGCAGGTGGCGGGTGATGGCGCGGGTGTCGACGCCCTGGATCCCGACGATCCCCTGCTCGAGGAGCTCGTCGTCGAGGGAGCGTTCGGAACGCCAGTTGGAGGGCCGGCGCGCGGCGTCGCGGACGATGTAGCCGGCCACCCAGATGCGGCGGGACTCGGCGTCGTCGGTGTTGACGCCGGTGTTGCCGATGTGCGGTGCGGTCTGCACCACGAGCTGGCGTGCGTAGGAGGGGTCGGTGATGGTCTCCTGGTAGCCGGTCATGCCGGTCGCGAAGACTGCCTCGCCGAGGGCCGTTCCGGTGGCGCCGTAGCTGCTGCCGCGGAAGATCCGGCCGTCCTCGAGCACGAGGACTGCGGGGCTGGATGCTGCTGCAGCGGGTGCAGTGGGGGTTGGTGTCACTGTTTTATCTGTCACTGTGTTTTCTGACACTGCTGTTTCTGTCACGGTGTTTTCTGACACTGCTGTTTCTGTCACTTCGTTGGATTCCGTCACGTCGTTACTTTCCACTATCGGCTTCTGCCTGAGGGGCTGCGGAGATCAAATCTTGGAGGGTGGTGAGGAGCACGGCTTTGTCCTCGGCGCGGCGCGTCCGGTAGCCGGTGTCGAGTTCGTGGGAACCGAGCATCCAGCTGAGCACCAGCAGGCCGTCCTTTTCCACGAACTTTCCGGCCATGCCGCTTTCCTGCCGCACACCGGTGAGGCGTCCGGCCGGGATGAACACCGGGCCGGCGCCCGCGCGCTCGAACAGCACGCCTTCGGGGTGCACGGAGAGCTTGGCGTTGGTGCGGATGCCCAGATTGTGCACGGCGATCCGGTCCAGCCAGTCGCCGGCGGTGGTGGAGGCGACGTACTGGCCGTCGGCGGCTGCCAGCGGGGCGCCGAGTTCGGCGGGAACCTCGGGGAGGGGCTCGACGTCGGACTGGCGGCGCAGGCGGTTACGCCAGCCGATGGCGATGAGGGCAAGCGCGACGCCAATCAGGACGAGCGTGAAGAGCAGGGAGAGGTCTTTGACACTCACGGGCGGCGGCCCGCCGGTCCGGCGTCGGGCGCATCGACCGGCCACCGGTACGGGGTGTTGAGTTTTCCGTCGAGAACGGTCGGGTGGCCCTTGAAAAACGTCGCCACTACCTTCCCCGGCAGTTCCCGGCCGGCAAACGGAGAGTTACGGCCCATGGTTGCCATCTTAGAAGGGTCCACGGTCCAGCGCGCAGCCGGGTCCACGAGTATGACGTTGGCAGGCTCCCCGCCCTCGAGCGGCCGGCCCTGGTCCTGGACCCGGCCGATGGCGGCCGGCGCCGTGGAGGTCACGCGGGCAAAGTCTTCCCAGCCCATCAGGCCGGTTTCGATCATGGTGTGCTGGACCACGGAGAGCGCGGTTTCCAGCCCGGTCATGCCCATGGCCGCCTGCGCCCACTCGCATTCCTTGTGTTCGCTCGGGTGCGGGGCGTGGTCGGTGCCGACGACGTCGATCGTGCCGTCGGCCAGGGCGGCCCGGAGGGCCTGGACATCGGCGTCCGTGCGAAGCGGCGGGTTGACCTTGTAGACGGGGTCGTAGCTGCGGGCGAGCTCATCCGTGAGCCAGAGGTGGTGCGGGGTGACCTCGGCCGTGACGTTGACGCCGCGGGACTTGGCCCAGCGGATGATTTCCACGGACCCGGCCGTGGAGACGTGGCAGACGTGCAGCCGTGACCCGACGTGCTGGGCCAGCAGGACGTCCCGGGCGATGATGCTCTCTTCGGCGACGGCCGGCCAGCCGGCCAGGCCGAGGACGGCGGAGACCTCGCCCTCGTTCATCTGGGCGCCGGCGGTGAGGCGGGGTTCCTGCGCGTGCTGGGCCACGACGCCGTCGAACGCCTTGACGTATTCGAGCGCGCGGCGCATCAGCACCGGATCGTGGACGCACATGCCGTCGTCGGAGAACACCCGCACGTGGGCGCGGGAGTCGGCCATGGCGCCGAGCTCGGCGAGCTGCTCCCCCGCGAGGCTCACGGTGACTGCTCCCACCGGGCGGACGTCCACCCAGCCGGCAGTCCGGCCAAGGGTGAGGACTTGCTCCACGACGCCGGCGGTGTCCGCCACCGGGGTGCTGTTGGCCATGGCGTGGACGGCCGTGTAGCCGCCAAGGGCGGCGGCGCGGGTGCCGGTTTCGACGGTTTCGGCGTCTTCGCGGCCGGGTTCGCGCAGGTGGGTATGGATGTCCACCATGCCCGGGAGCGCGACGAGGCCCGCGGCGTCGATGACTGTTGCGTCCCGCACCCCGGCGCCGTCGGCGTCCAGTTGCTGTCCGCGGGCGGCGATCACGCCGTCCCGGATCAGGAGGTCCTCGGCTGCTCCGCCCAGGATCGAGGCACCCCGGATGAGGTAGGCGCCGCTGTTGTCTGCGTTCTGGTGCTGATCGGCCATCAGTGGCTCTCCTGGTGGGAATAAGTGAGGTTCGGAATGGCGGCGTGGGCCGCGGATACGGGCGCAGCGGCAGAGGCAGCGGCAGAAACTGGTGCGGCGGCCGGCTCGCGGTTCTCCCCGGACAGCAGCAGGTACAGCGCCGCCATCCGGACCGAGACGCCGTTGCGCACCTGCGCCAGCACGGTGGAGCGGGGCGAGTCGGCAGCGGCCGCGGAGATTTCCAGGCCGCGGTTCATGGGACCCGGGTGCATGATGATGGTGTCCTTGAGCCCCAGGCTGTCGAGGGCACGGAGCCGGTTGTCGTCGAAGCCCCAGCGCCGCGAGTATTCGCGGGTGGTGGGGAAGAAGGAGGCATTCATCCGTTCGCCCTGGACCCGGAGCATCATCATCGCGTCCACCCCCTTGGCGAGGGTCTCGTCGAGGTCGAAGCTGACCGCGCAGGGCCATTTGTCGACGCCGACGGGCAGCAGCGTGGGCGGCGCGACGAGGGTGACCTCGGCGCCGAGGGTCCGCAGCAGCCAGACGTTGGAGCGGGCCACGCGGGAGTGCAGGACGTCACCGGCGATGGCGACGCGCATGCCTTTGAGGTCGGCACCGGCCGACGGCGTGCCGGCCAGCTTCGACCAGTGCCGGCGCATCGTGAACGCGTCCAGCAACGCCTGCGTGGGGTGTTCGTGGGTGCCGTCGCCGGCGTTGATGACGGCGGCGTCGATCCAGTCGGTCGCGGCGAGCCGGTGCGGGGCGCCGGAGGCCCAGTGCCGGATGACCACGGCGTCGGCCCCCATCGCGGCGAGGGTCTGGGCGGTGTCCTTCAGCGACTCGCCCTTGGAGACGGACGAACCCTTCGCGGCGAAGTTGATGACGTCGGCCGAGAGCCGCTTGGCGGCGGCTTCGAAGGAGATCCGGGTGCGGGTGGAGTCCTCGAAGAAGAGGTTCACCACGGTGCGCCCCCGCAGGGCGGGGAGCTTTTTGACCTCGCGCTCCCCCACCGCAGCCATTTCCTCGGCGGTGTCCAGGATGCGGATGGCGTTGTGCAGGCTCAGGTCTTCGGTGGAGAGCAGGTGCCTCATGCGGTGGCCTCGATGACGACTTCATTGACGGGGGTGCCGTCTGTTGCCCCGCTTCCGGCAGAATCGGTTTCCTCGAGCCGGACCCGGACCTTCTCCGATGATGAGGTAGGCAGGTTCTTGCCGACATGGTCGGCGCGGATGGGCAGTTCGCGGTGGCCGCGGTCGATCAGCACGGCGAGGCGGACAATCCGCGGCCGGCCGAGGTCGATGATAGCGTCCAGTGCTGCCCGGATGGTGCGTCCTGAGTAGAGGACGTCGTCGATCAGCACCACAACTTTGTTGTCGATGCCGGTGCGCGGCAGCTGGGTGGGGTACGGCGGCCTGGTGGGCTGGTGGGAGAGGTCGTCGCGGAACATCGTGACGTCGAGTTGGCCGACAATGGCGGCGGCGTCCACGGTGGGATCCGCGGCGGCGATCTTGGCGGCGAGGCGGACGGCGAGGGGATAGCCCCGGCGCGGGATGCCCAGCAGGACGAGGTCCTGGGAGCCCTTGTTGGCCTCGAGAATTTCATGGGCGATACGAGTGAGGGCGCGGTCTATGTCAGCCTGGTTGAGGACAACCCGGGTGAGCACCACCTGCGCCGGACCCGGTGCTGAAGGCACGGAAGTCATGGCTCGTCTCCCCTTTCCCCGCCTCACGGGACGGAATTAAAAAAGGATTATTTGCTCTTTCAAATTACCACAACGGCGCTGCCGCCCCGTCGCCGCCGGAATGCGTTTAACCTCACACGGACATAGGCTCGGTTCCATGACCATGAACGAGCCGCGGCCGGGGCATGATCACCCCGGCGGCCCCCGGCAGGGGCCGCTGCCCCAGCAGGCGAACCCGACGTGGCTGGGGCGGGTCCAGCCGGCGTACTACCAGCGGCCCCCTGCCAACGACGGCGGCCGGTTGCAGCCGGTCCTGCCTCCCGCCCGGCTGGCGGGAGGCGGCCCGGGCTGGAAGAACGGCCGCAGTTCCGGCGTTTTCGGCCTCGTGCTGGCCGGCGGATTCCTGGCGTTCCTCTGCCTCTTCCTGGTGGTGCCCTTCCTGCTGGAAAGGACCGGAATCACCGGCTTTGCCATTGGTTTCATTGCCTCGCTGGTTCCCCTGGGGACCGTGTTGCTGACGGTGCGCTTCATCGACCGCTGGGAACCCGAGCCGAGGGCCCTGCTGCTTTTCGCGTTTGCCTGGGGAGCCGTCGTCTCGATCGCGGTGACGATGCTGATCCAGCCCTATTTCTCTCTGGTGGCGGGGCCGGCCTCGGGACTGGACTACACGACGTTCGCCGTCACGGTCCAGGCGCCGGTGGTGGAGGAATTCGCCAAGTCCCTGGGGCTGCTGTTGCTCGTGCTCTTTGCCCCGAAACACTTCAACGGACCGGTCGACGGTGTGGTGTTCGCCTTCACGATCGCGGCGGGCTTCGCGTTTACCGAGAACATCCTCTACTTCGGCCGCGCCATCGCCGAATCCAGCGACCCCGGCACGGACTTCGCGGTGGTCTTCTTTCTGCGCGGGGTCCTCTCGCCCTTCGCCCACGCCATTTTCACGGGTACCACGGGCCTGGTGATGGGCTTCGCCGCCGGCCGCGGGAACACCGGGCTGTCCGTGCTGGCGTTCTTCGGCGGCCTCGTCCCCGCGATGCTGCTGCACAGCGCCTGGAACAGCATGGGCCGGGACTTCCTGGGCCGGTACGTGATGGTGCAGGTGCCGATCTTCCTGCTGGCGGTGCTGGTGATCGTGCTGCTGCGGGTGGCTGAGCGCAGGCTCACCCGCCAGCGGCTGAAGGAATACGCGGCCGCTGGCTGGTTTACCGCGGGCGAGGTGGACATGCTGGCCACCGCCGCCGGGCGCCGTTCAGCGCTTCGCTGGGCCCGCTCCACCGGGCGGGGCGTGCAGATGAAGGCGCTGCTCGATGCCGCCACCCAGCTCGCCCTCACCCGGCAACGGATTCTCAGCGGCCGGGACGTGCCGGCACACCAGCGCGATGAGCAGTACCAACTCGCCGAGATCGCCGCGCTCCGGGCCGCCGTCGTCGGCTAGGGACCGGGGGAAACCAGTGGGGCCGGCGCGGGCGCGGACATCCGGGGAAAAGAAAAAACCCCGGCCAGGACGTCCTGGCCGGGGTTCTTCGGGGGGGGGGTGAGAGCTTAGAGCCTACGCCAGCAGCGAGGGCTTAAGCTGCTGCAGCCGGCCCAGCAGGCCGTTGATGAACGACGGCGACTCGTCCGTGGAGAGCGTCTTGGCCAAGGCCACGGCCTCGCTGACCGCCACGCCGTCCGGGACGTCGTCGTTGTAGAGCAGTTCCCACGTGCCGATCCGCAGGATGATGCGGTCCACGGAGGGCATGCGCTCCAGGGTCCAGCCCTGCGAATAGGTTTCCAGGAATTCGTCGATGGCCACCTGGTGCGAGACCACGCCTTCGACGATTTCAAGGGTGTAGGGGTTGACGATCTGGTCTGTCTGCTCGCGGCGGGACTTCAGCACGTCGAACGCGGAGGCTGAGCGCTGCTCGGCCTCAAAGAGCACATCGAGGGCCCGGTTCCGGGCCTTACCGCGCGCACTCACTAGTCGTTGACCCGGCCGAGGTAGCTGCCGTCGCGGGTGTCAACCTTGACCTTGGTGTTGTTCTCGACGAACAGCGGCACCTGGATCTCGTACCCGGTTTCGAGGGTGGCGGGCTTGGTGCCGGCCGAGGAGCGGTCGCCCTGCAGGCCCGGCTCGGTGTAGGTGATCTCGAGGACGACGCTCGGGGGCAGCTCGATGTAGAGCGGGTTGCCCTCGTGGATGGCGATGTTGACCATCTGGTTCTCGAGCATGAAGTTGGTGGCGTCGCCGACGGTGGCGGCCGAGACGGTGAGCTGATCGAAGTCCGAGGTGTCCATGAAGACGAAGTCGGCACCGTCCTGGTACAGGTACTGGTAGTCGCGGCGGTCCACCGTGGCGGTCTCAATCTTCAGTCCGGCGTTGAAGGTCTTGTCGACGACCTTGCCGGACATCACGTTGCGCATCTTGGTGCGCACGAACGCGCCACCCTTGCCGGGCTTGACGTGCTGGAACTCGATGATGTTCCAAAGCTGGCCCTCGAGCTTAAGGACGGTTCCGTTCTTGATGTCGTTAGTGGTTGCCACTGTATCCTCTTAGTTTCTCTCTGGTTCCATCAGGCCGGTGCTAGCGGCCGGACGATCTATGCCGGGCCGGCATGCCAAGCGGGCCGCCAGCGCGTATTTGTCAAAAATCCAAGATCTATTCTACCGGTTCCAGCGGGCAGCTGCCTGACGCAGGCTCAGGACTGCTGTTCCAGCACGTCCCTGGCGCGCTGAAGCGCAACGGTGGAGGCATAGACGAGGGCCGCGTCGGCGGACCCGGCGACGCGCAGATCCAGCGCCTTGGCGAAGGATTCGACGGCGGCGCCAATGTTCCCGCCGGCGAAGTAGGACCGGCCGAGGTGCTGGCGGACCGCGGCCTCCTCCAGAGTGCCCTGGGTCTCGGCGAGGAGTTGGCGGAACACCTCCACCGCCCGGTCGAACCGGTTCGAGACCCGGAGCACGTCCGCCTCGAAGATCCGCAGCCGGAGCGAGCCGGGGTCCTTGTAGCGGGCCTCGGCGAGGAGCTCGGCGGCTTCCGCCGCGTGCCCTTCGACGAGCCGGACGAGGATCAGGTCCCCTGGGTCTGTCGAGGCCGCCAGCGCCTCGGCCATGACCTCATCGTTGACGATCTGGGGCATCAGTGACTGCGGGTTGATCCGGATCCCGGGAAATCCCGCGTCCGGCCACTCGCTCGTGCCGCCCTTGACCATGTGCATCAGGAGGCAATCTCCTGGTAGGCGGCAAACAGCAGGGACGTGTCCGGGACATCGAGGATCCCGGGCCGGCCGACGCCGTCGAGCACCACGAACCGGAGCAGGTCACCGCGGGATTTCTTGTCCCGGCGCATGCCGTCCAGGAGGGCCTGCCAGCGGTCGCGGCGGTACGTGATGGGAAGCCCGAGGCTTTCCAGGATGCTCCGGTGCCTGTCGGCGTCGGCGTCGCTGAGCCGGCCGACGCTGCGGGCGAGCTCGGCGGCGAACATCATGCCCACGGAGACGGCGGCGCCGTGCCGCCAGGAGTAGCGCTCGGCGAGTTCGATCGCGTGGCCCAGGGTGTGGCCGTAGTTCAGGATCTCGCGCTGGCCGGTTTCCTTCAGGTCCTCGGACACGACCCGGGCCTTGACGCTGATGGCGCGTTCGATCAGTTCGCGCAGGATGTCCGAGCGCGGATCGGAAACCGCGGACGGGTCCTTCTCGATCAGGTCCAGGATGGCCGGGTCGGCGATGAAGCCGCACTTGATGACCTCGGCCATGCCGGAGATGATTTCGTTCTTCGGCAGCGTCTCCAGCGTGTCGAGGTCCGCGAGGACACCGGCCGGCGGGTGGAACGCGCCCACCAGGTTCTTGCCCTCGGCGGTGTTGATGCCGGTCTTGCCGCCAACGGAGGCGTCCACCATGCCCAGCAGGCTTGTGGGCATGTGGATGACCTTGACGCCGCGCAGCCAGGTCGCGGCGACAAAGCCGGCCAGGTCCGTGACGGCGCCGCCGCCGACGGCGACGATGGCGTCGGAGCGGGTGAAGTCGTTCTGCCCCAGCACCTGCCAGCAGAACGAGGCAACCTCGATGTGTTTGCCCTCTTCGGCGTCGGGGATTTCTGCGGTCAGCGCGGTGAAGCCCGCGGCGGCCAGCTCTTCCCGGACGGTGTCCCCGGTCAGCCGCAGCGCACGGGGGTGGATGACCAGGACGCGCTTGACGCGCTCGCCCAGCAGGCCCGGCAGGCTTGCCAGGAGGCCGCGGCCCACTACGACGTCGTAGTTCTCACCCGGCGTTTGTCCGGTGACTTTGATGACGGTTGATTCGGTACTCACTATTCAACTTCCTTTGTCGACGCCGGAGCGGGCACCGCCGCGGCCTTAGCCGCGGCGCGCTCCCCCAGCGCATCTTCCAGCCGGTGAGCCAGCTCCGGGACGCTGCCGCGCCGGACATCGAGGACGAGGTCGGCGAGCCGTTCGTAGACCGGCTGCCGGGTGGCGAACAAGGTCCGCCACCGGCCCATGGCGTCGCCGGCCAGGAGCGGCCGGCCAGAATTTCTGGCGATGCGTTCCGCCACAGTCTCGGCGTCGCATTCGAGGTAAACAACGGTACAGCGGCCCAGGAGCTGCTGCGTACCGGAATCAAGGACGGCCCCGCCGCCGAGCGAAATGACGGCGGTTTCGCCCTGTGCCTCTTCGATGGCCTGGGCCACGGCCCGGGCCTCCATCTCGCGGAAGGCGTGCTCGCCCCGGCTGGCGAAGATCTCGGCGATCGTCCCGTGCTGGGCCACCACGAGGGCGTCGGTGTCCATGAAGGCGCATCCCAGGTGCTCGGCGAGCTGCTGTCCGATCGCCGATTTGCCCACGGCCATCGGTCCGATCAGGACCACCGGGCCTACAGTATTGGCCGCGGGCGCCGCAGCGGCGGAGGGCCCGTCGGTTTTTCCGGCCGGCACTAGTGGCCGATCGAGTCCAGGGACGCCGGAATGCTGTCCAGGTAACCCTTGATGTTGCGGGCGGTCTCCTGCACGGAGTCACCGCCGAATTTTTCCGCGACCGCTTCGGCGATCACGAGGGCCACCATGGCCTCGGCCACCACACCGGCGGCGGGCACGGCACAGACGTCGGAGCGCTGGTGGTGGGCCTTGGCGGCCTCCCCGGTGCTGACGTCGACCGTCCTGAGCGCGCGGGGCACGGTGGCGATCGGTTTCATGGCGGCACGGACGCGCAGGACATCGCCAATGCTCATACCGCCCTCGATCCCGCCTGCGCGGTTGGAGGTACGGATGATCTTGCCGTCCGCGTCCTTGACGATCTCGTCGTGGGCGGCGGAGCCGCGGCGCGCGGCGGTCAGGAAGCCGTCGCCGACTTCAACGCCCTTGATGGCCTGGATGCCCATGAGGGCCGCCGCCAGACGCGAGTCGAGGCGCCGGTCCCAGTGGACATAGCTGCCGAGTCCCGGCGGGAGGCCGTAGGCAAGCACCTCGACGACGCCGCCGAGGGTTTCGCCTTCCTTGTGCGCGACGTCGACCTCGGCCACCATGGCGTCCGAGGTTTCGCGGTCGAAGCAGCGCAGCGGGTCGGCGTCCAGGGCGATCACGTCGCCGGGCACCGGCAGCGGCCGGCCTTCCGGCACAGCGACGCTGGCGATGGATACGGTATGCGAGACGAGCTCGATGCCGAGCTGCTTGAGGAAGGCCGCTGCGACCGTGCCGAGCGCCACCCGTGTGGCCGTCTCGCGGGCGCTGGCGCGCTCCAGGACCGGGCGGGCCTCGTCGAAGCCGTATTTCTGCATGCCGGTGAAGTCTGCGTGGCCGGGCCGCGGGCGCGTCAGCGGGGCGTTCCGGGCCTGGTCGGCCAGGATTTCGGGCTCCACGGGATCGGAGGACATGATCTGTTCCCACTTGGGCCATTCGGTGTTGCCGACCTGGATGGCGACGGGGCCGCCCTGGGTCAGGCCGTGGCGGACTCCGCCGAGGATCGTGACCACGTCCTGCTCGAATTTCATCCGGGCGCCGCGGCCATAGCCGAGCCGGCGGCGGGCCAGCGCCTCGCTGATGTGGGCGCTGGTGAGTTCCACACCGGCGGGCACGCCTTCAATTATTCCGACCAGTGCCGGGCCATGGGATTCTCCGGCAGTCAACCAACGCAACATACATTCCATCCTGCCATGTCGGACGGTTAGAACACCCGTCGGGGCGCCCCGACTGCGTCACACATCACATCTGTGACTCCGGCCGGGAGGGCCTCGCCCAGCCCGGTGAAGTGCCGCACCTGCTCCACGGCCTGGTAGATCAGCATTTCCAGTCCGGGGACCACCGTGCCGCCGGCTTCCTGCCAGACCGCGGCGATCCTGCTGGGCCATGGATCGTAGGCGACGTCCAGGAGGACGCCCGGGCTGCCATGCGCCGGCAGGGCACTCGACGGATGCGCCGCCAGCTCTTCGGCCAGTTCCCCGGCCAGTGCGTCTGCCGCGCGGGGCGGCAGCGTGGAGATGACGACGTCGGCCGCGGCGACGGCGGCTGCCGCGCCCGCGAGGGGAAGCACCCGGATGGGGACGCCGACGGCGGCGGAGGCCGCGCGGGCCTCTGCCGCGCGGCTGACATCGCGGACGAACACTTCGGCGGACACCGCCCCCAGTTCCTTGAGCGCCGCGACGGCTGCTGCCGCGGTCCCGCCCCCGCCGAGGATCACGGCGTTGGGCGCCGAGGCTGCCCCCGCATACCGGAGCGCGTTGACAATCCCGGTGACGTCGGTGTTGTACGCGACCAGCCGGGTCGCTTCGCCCTCGGACTCGAACGCAACAGTGTTAACGACCCCGAGTGCGCTTCCCACGCCGCGGGCTTCGTCCACTTCCGCGACCATGGCCGATTTGAGCGGCATGGTGACCGAGAGGCCGCGCCAGGAACCGTCAGCGCGCGCCTCGGCCCTGACCTGCCGCATGAAATCCGGCAGGGCGGCCTCGGTCACGTCAATGGCCGAGTAGGCGATGTCGACGCCGAGGTGGGCGTACGCGGCCCGGTGCAGCGCCGGCGACTTCGAGTGGCTGATGGGATGCCCGAGGACGGCCGCCCGCAGCGTCATACGCAGCGTCCGGGGTTGGCCTCGCACCAGGCGTTGTACTGCGCCACATAGCCGTTGTGTTCCGCCAGGGTCTTGGAGAACTTGGTCTCCTTGGTGTCCAGGTTGATGGTGACCCAGTAGAGGAAGCTGTTGGACTTGGGCTTGGCGGCCGCGTCAATGGCCGTCTTGCCGGGAGAACCGATGGGTCCGGCGGGCAGCCCCTGGTTGGCGTAGGTGTTGTACGGGTTCGACTTGTCGGCCTTCTGGGCCTCGTCGATGTGGAAGCTGCGGATGCCCAGGCCGTAGGTGACGGTGGCATCGGACTGGATGAGCCCGTTGGTCTCGGTGTTGTTGGGCTTGAGGCGGTTGTAGATGGCGCCGGCGACGTCACCATATTCGGCCTGGCCGCCTTCGGCCTGGACGATGCTGGCCACCGTCACGACGTCGTACTGTTTCGCGGGATCGGTGACGCCCTGGGCCTTGAGTTCATCCTGGGTGCTGCCGACGAGCTTCTGCAAAATGTCCTTGGCGGAGGAGCCCAACGGGAAGCGGTACTCCCCCGGCGCCAGGTAGCCTTCGAGGTTCTTGGCTTTGGCCGGGACGCCGAACTGCGCGGGCGCATCGCTGAGCGCTTTCAGGTCCTGAACAGGAATCCCGGTGCCCTCGGAAATCGCCTGCAGGGATTCGCCGATCCGCAGCCCGGCGCTGAGCGCAAAGTACATGACCTTGCTCTGGCCCTTGTTGAGCAGGACGTCCACGGCGTCGGAGTTCTTCATTTCCTGGCGCATCGAGAACGTGCCGGGGTTCAGGGCACCGCCGGAAGCCGTGAATTCCTTGAGGAAGGTGTCCGCGTTGGCCACGACCTTTTTCGACTGCAGCTCGGTGGCCACAGACCGCGTGCCGGCGCCGGGTTCGACCGTGATGGTGACCTCGCCGGTTCCGGGGCCCGGGTAGTCGGCCATGGTGTCCCCGCCCAGGAGCGGTTTGAGGAACTGTGCGCCGACGGCGATCGCGACGACGAAGACCGTCAGGGTGAGCACCAGGGCCAGGAAACGGCGCCGGCGGCGGACCTTCTTCGACGGTCCCTTGTCGTAGCGGGCCGCTCCGGCCATCAGCTCCTCGCCCGGGTCGACGTGGTACTCAGCCTCCGGGTGCGGCTGTGCCTGGGGATCACCGGAATTGTCATAGAGATGGTGAGCGTCGTGGGGGTGCGGAGCGTAGCCATCGTGGACGCCGGCGTCCTGGGCAGCCGCATCGTGGCTGGCCCCGTAGCCGAGCCGGCCCGCTGACGCATAGACGACGTCCTCATGGCCAGCGTCTTCGCGGACGGGCTCCTCGCGGAAAGGCGCTTCGTGGCCTGGTACATCGCGGACGGGGATCAGCTGCGTGAAGTCTTCGTGCACGGGCTCTTCCCGAACGGCTTCTTCGTGCACGGGCTCTTCATGCACCGGCTCTTCATGAGCAGCCTCTTCGTGCACGGGCTCTTCACGAACGGCTTCTTCGTGCACGGTCGGCGCCGCGTCGGGAAGTTCCGGGGCGGCCTGCGGCAGTTCGCTGTCCTGTGCTGGTGCCGCTGCCGGCACATCCGGTCCCGTCTCAAAAGCCTGCGGCGGGATCACATTGTGACCCTGGGTGGCCAGAAGCTTTTCCCGGGCCCGGATTTCTTTGCGCGTCAGCGGTCGGCCGGCGCCACCAAGGGCGTCACCGGTGGAGTCATCACTGTTGACCGGGCTCACTGTAGCCTTCCATTTTCTGAAGAGTGCGTCTGTACTGCCGGGCCGGTCTGTGCGCCGTCTCCGGTCGGCCCCGGCGCAGACTCCGCGTACACGCGGTTTCCGACCTCCGTTCCCCTGGCCTTTTGCATATCAATCGCATGTTGCAGAATACCTGCCGCCGCAACCTGATCAACAACTGTACGGTGATTCCTGCTGCTCATGCCAGCTTCGTGCAGGTTGCGGTGGGCGCTCACGGTGCTGAGCCGCTCGTCAATCAGGCGCACGGGCACCTCAGATCCGGCGTCCTGCAGGGCCAGTACCAGCAGCTGCGCGTATTCGGTCGCCATCCTGGCGGAGGCGTGCTCTTCGCCCTTCATCGTGCGCGGCAGACCTACGAAAATCTCCACGGCGTCCAGCTCCGCGGCCAGCGCGGCCAGGATCCGCACGTCGGTGTTCTTTTTCACGTTCCGCTGCAGCGTGCGCAGCGGCGTCGCCAGGATTCCGTCGCGGTCGCACACGGCCACGCCCACACGGACGGTGCCGACGTCCACCCCGAGCTTCACACCCCGGGGATAGACGCCGGCCACAGCAGCTTCAGACACGTGGGATCCGCTATCGCCTGGTAATGGCGTCCACGACGGCGCCGAGGGCAGCGCCGACCTTGGCGGCGTCAGTCCCGCCGCCCTGGGCGACGTCGTCCTTGCCGCCACCGCCGCCGCCGAGGATGCCTGCTGCGAGGCGCACCAGGGCACCGGCCTTGACTCCGGCGGCCCGGGCGGCTTCGTTCGTGGCGATCAGGATCACGGGACGGTCGTTGCTGACACCGGCCACCGCGACGGCGGCGGGCTCGGAGCCGAGACGCGTCCGCAGGTCCAGGGCGAGGCCGCGCAGGTCGTCCGCGCCGCTGACCTGGCCGGCGTCGTGCGCGATGACCTTGACGCCGGCGGCATCCTGGGCGGTGCCGACCAGCTGGGCTGCGGCGGCCGTGAGCTGCTCCTTGCGCAGCCGCTCGAGTTCCTTTTCGGCCGTCTTGAGCTTCGTCAGGGTGCTGGAAATCCGGTCCGCGAGCAGCCCGGAGGGAACTTTCAGCATTTCCGTGAGCTCGGTGACGAGCGCCCGCTCCGCGGCGAGGTGCCGGAACGCGTCCATGCCAACGAAGGCTTCGACGCGGCGGTTTCCTGAGCCGACCGACTGTTCGCCGAGCAGGGACAGGCTGCCGATCAGCGAGGTGTTTTCGACGTGGGTGCCGCCGCAGAGTTCCCGGGACCAGGCGCCGTCGATTTCCACGACGCGGACCTCGTTGCCGTAGTTTTCGCCGAACAGTGCCATGGCGCCGAGCGCCTTGGCCTCGGCGAGCCCCATGATCTTGGTCTCCACCCGGAAGTTGTTGCGGATGGCGATGTTGGAGACTTCCTCGATCTCGGACCGGGTGGCGGCGCTCAGGCCCTCACCCCACGCGAAGTCGAAGCGCAGGTAGCCGGCTTTGTTGAAGGAGCCGCGCTGCAGGGCTTCCGGGCCGAGGATCTGGTGCAGGGCCGCGTGCACAATGTGCGTGCCGGTGTGGGCCTGCTCCGCGGCGTGGCGGCGTTCCCGGTCCACGGCGGCCTGAACCAGCGAGTCGGCACCGATTTCGCCCTCGCGGACGATTGCCTTGTGGACGCTGAGGCCCTTGACGGGGCGCTGGACATCCAGGACCTCGACGACGAAGCCGTCGCCAGTGATCAGCCCGGTGTCGGCAGCCTGGCCGCCGGCTTCGGCGTAGAACGGCGTCTCGGCCAGGACCAGTTCGATTTCATCGCCGGTGGAGGCCTGGGCGACCTTCCGGCCGCCGGAGAGGATGCCGCGGACCTTGGACTCGCCCTGGAGCTCGGTGTAGCCGGTGAATACTGTCTCGCCGGCGGACAGCAGCTCCTGGAACGCGCTGAGGTCAGCGTGCGAACCCTTCTTGCCCTTGGCGTCGGCCTGGGCGCGCTGGCGCTGCTCAAGCATGAGCTTGCGGAACTCGGGCTCGTCGACTTTCAGCCCGGCCTCTTCGGCCATTTCCAGGGTGAGGTCGATCGGGAAGCCGTAGGTGTCATGCAGGGCAAAAGCGTCGGCGCCGGAGAGCGGCTGGTTGGCGGCCTTGGACTCCTTGACGGCGTCCTCGAGGCGCGCAGTGCCGGAGGCGATGGTGCGCAAGAACGCCTTCTCTTCGGCGTAGGCAATCCGGCTGATGCGATCGAAGTCGGTCTCGACGATCGGGTAGACACCCTTCATGGCGTCCCGCGAGGCAGGCAGCAATTCCGGCAGGCAGGCCTTTTCGACGCCGAGCAGGCGCATGGAGCGGACGGCCCGGCGGATCAGGCGGCGCAGCACGTAGCCGCGGCCCTCGTTGGAGGGGGTCACGCCGTCGGCGATCAGCATGAGGGCCGAGCGGATGTGGTCGGCAACGACGCGCATGCGGACGTCGTCCGTGTGGTGCGGGTCGTCGGCGGACTCCGCGGAGGTGTACTCCCGGCCGGAGAGGGCCGCGGCACGGTCGATCACGGGGCGGACCTGGTCCGTCTCGTACATGTTCTCGACGTCCTGAAGGATCATCGCGAGGCGCTCCATGCCCAGGCCCGTGTCGATGTTCTTCTTGGGCAGCTCTCCGGTGATGTCGAAGTCCACCTTGGAGCGGACGTTGTCGATCTGGTACTGCATGAACACGAGGTTCCAGATCTCGACGTACCGGTTTTCATCGGCGATGGGGCCGCCCTCGACGCCGTAGGACGGGCCGCGGTCGTAGTAGATCTCCGAGCAGGGACCGGCCGGACCGGGCTGGCCGGTGGACCAGTAGTTATCGGACTTGCCCATGCGCTGGATCCGCTCGGCCGGCATGCCGGTGTTCTTCAGCCACAGCTGTTCGGCCTCGTCGTCCTCTTCATAGACGGTGACCCAAAGCCGCTCCGGCGGCAGTCCGTAACCGCCGTCGTCCACGCTGGTGGTCAGGAGCTCCCACGCGAACTTAATGGCGTCTTCCTTGAAGTAGTCGCCGAAGGAGAAGTTGCCGCACATCTGGAAGAACGTGCCGTGGCGGGCGGTCTTGCCCACTTCCTCGATGTCACCGGTCCGGATGCACTTCTGCACACTGGTGGCCCGCTGGTAGGGGGCCTCCTCACGGGCGGTCAGGTACGGGATGAACGGGACCATGCCGGCGACCGTGAACAGCAGGGACGGGTCGCTGGAGACCAGGGAGGCGGAAGGCACGGCGGTGTGCCCCTTGCTGACAAAAAAGTCGATCCAGCGCTTGGTGATCTCCTGCGACTTCATGAGCTGTTTTCTTACCCTTCAATATTCACTGCGTTATGTGGCCCGCGTCTGTGCTGCGCGGGACAAGCTGGGGACCGGCACTGATCCGGGCCCGTCAATCTGGTGCCCGTCGCCGGGGGCGTCGGCGCGCCGTCGCCCCCGGCGACGGGCACCTTACTTACTAATTCTCTCCCGGCTAGCGCCGGACCGCATCCCGGCGGGCGACGGTGCCGCCGGCAGCGAGGTCAGTTGCGGTCTCGATCCCGAGCGCCGTGCGGAGTTCCGACTCCCGCTCCCCCATGCCATCGCGGACGGCATCGGCGAAATCGAGCAGGCCGTCCGCCAGCCGTCCGACGGCCCGGTTCAGTCCCTCGGGGCCGAGGGCGGACTGGGCCTCGGTGACTTTGCGGAAGGCGATAACGCCGATCGCGACGCCGATTCCCATCCAGATGATTCTGTTCATGTCAGGTGCTCCCGGAGGGTTTAGCGGCTGCGGCGGCCGGTGGCGGGCTTTTTGCGGGTGCTGAAGGCGGAGCGCACGCCGTAGCTGAAGGCTGCCACCTTGATCAGCGGCGAGCCCACGGTGGCGGCCATGAGCGAGGACAGCGCCGAGATGTTGGCGGAGGCGTCCGAGACGTTCGAGGAGATGCCATCAACCTTCTTCAGTTGCTCGTTGGTGGTGGTCACCGTGGCGGTGACCTCGTCCATGAGCGGGGTGGCGCCGTCGCTGATGGAGCGGATGGTGGTCCGCATCTCGTCGAACACGCCCCCGAGCTTCAGGATCGGCACGGCGAGCAGCAGGACCAGCAGTGCAAACACTCCAGCCGCGATCAGGCCGGCAATATCGCCACCAGACATAGACACTCATCTCCTTGAACTGCAGTGGATACCTGCTTGTTGCGTCGGTTCCGACGGTTTCGACCGCCAGTTTAAACCGGCAGGCAGAGCCTGCTCCCGGGGAACTCCCCCAAGTACCTTACATACAAAGAAGCCCGCGGCGCTTGCCACGGGCTTCTTTGTAGGTGATGCCTTTTGAATTAGCGTGCGTAGAATTCCACGACGAGCTGCTCTTCGCAGGTCACGGGGATCTCGGAGCGCTTGGGGCGACGCACCAGGCGGGCCTGCAGGGCGTCAAGCTTGACGTCCAGATAGGCCGGAACGATCGGCAGGACGTCGCGGTGAGCGCCGGCTGCTGCAACCTGGAACGGAGGCATGGTCTCGCTGCGGCTGTGAACGTGGACCAGCTGGCCCTCGCCGACGCGGAAAGACGGGCGGTCAACGCGGATGCCGTCAACGAGGATGTGGCGGTGCACAACCAGCTGGCGGGCCTGGGCGATGGTGCGGGCGAAGCCGGCACGCAACACGAGGGCGTCGAGACGCATTTCGAGCAGTTCGATCAGGTTTTCACCGGTCAGGCCCTTGGTGCGGCGTGCTTCTTCGAAGGCACGGGTCATCTGGGCTTCGCGGATGCCGTACTGGGCGCGCAGACGCTGCTTTTCGCGCAGACGTACGGCGTAGTCGGAGTCCTGCTTCTTGCGGGCACGGCCATGCTCACCGGGGCCGTACGGGCGGCGCTCCATGTACTTGGCGGCCTTGGGGGTCAGAGCGATGCCGAGTGCGCGCGAAAGGCGTGCGGTACGGCGAGCACGAGTGTTGTTAGCCACTTGTGTCCTTCCAATATCTGCGGTGTGTCAGTGTTACTGGCCTCCACGATGGAGAGCATCGGCCAACCGCTGCCTTTTGCTACTGGGCACAGGGCAACCCTCATCAAATGCGAAGATTCAATGGATTGTGCGTCCGTGCCTTGCCAGACAACGAACAAGCCTACCAGATCCGGGCCGGCGGACTGGCGTCAGATCCTGGCGTGCACTCCCCGGGCGCCGCTGCGACCGAAGGACGCCGCCCCCAGGAATTCCACGGCCACGAACGGATTCGGGCCCACCACCCATTCGTCGTGACCCGGCGGAATCGCGTAGGTGTCATTGGCGTGGATCGTGGAGCGCAGGCCTTCGGCCGTTTCGACTTCCATTTCACCGGAAATGCAGAAGCCGAGATGGTGGTGCAGGCAGACGTCGGTCCGCTCGTAGGGTCTGGTGTTGACGGACCACCGCCAGCCCGGTCCCAGGATCAGCCGGGCCACCGAGTAGTCGTTCACTGTGCAGAGGTCGAATTCGGCCTTGTCCGGGCACCGTTTCTTGTCCGGCACATCGAAGGACTTCACTGCCATGGCTGTAACGAAGTTAATACTCATGGGGCACCTGCTGGGGACGGGGCGGGAACGCTCGCGGTGGATGACCTGGGATGGAGCGAAGCCGGCTGCCGTTCCGGGCTCCGGGTAGCGGGAGCCGGCATGTGACCGCGCTGTCCCCTGCGCCGCACGGACGGTCAGCAGATCCGTGCTGCCGTAATTCCACGTTAGACCTCTTGGCCCCTATGTCAACGGCGGATTCCGGCGCCACGGTCCGCTGCCGGCCAGCCGCTGGTCACGGGCGTTCCACGTGCCGCTCACGTACTTTTCAGGTGCCGCGGATGATTCTCCGAAGCCGCTCGAGCCGGGTGGCGATGTCGCGTTCGGCCCCGTTGCCGGTGGGTTCGTAGTAGTTGCGCCCGACGAGGTCGTCCGGCGGGTACTGCTGGGTTGCGACGGCGTGCGGGGCATCGTGGGCGTATTTGTAGCCCTTGCCGTGGCCGAGCTGTTTTGAGCCCGGGTAGTGGGCATCGCGCAGGTGGGCGGGGATGCCGTTCCCGAGCCCGGCGCGGACGTCGGCGATCGCCTGGTTGATGCCCATGTACGCGGCGTTGGACTTCGGTGCCGTGGCCAGATGCACGACGGCCTCGGCGAGGATGATGCGGCCTTCCGGCATACCGATCAGCTGCACGGCCTGGGCGGCCGCGACGGCGGTCTGCAGCGCCGTCGGGTCAGCCATGCCGACGTCCTCGGCCGCCGAGATCACGATCCGGCGGGCCACGAACCGGGGGTCCTCACCCGCCTCCAGCATCCGGGCAAGGTAGTGCAGCGCGGCGTCGACGTCGGAACCCCGGATCGACTTGATGAACGCGCTGGCGACGTCGTAATGCTGGTCCCCGGCCCGGTCGTAGCGCACGGAGGCAACATCCAGGGCGCGCTCCGTGTGCCGCAACTGGATCGTGACGGGCTCCGCCTCTCCTGCGCCGCCTGGGTGAGCACCGGCTGTGCTGGGATCGGCTGCGTCGGCCCCGGCTGTGCCCGTATCGGCCTTGCTGATATCGGCTGCGTCGACGTCGTCTGCGTCACCGAAGGCGACCCCGGCCGCCGCCTCGAGGGCGGTCAGGGCCCGGCGGGCATCGCCGCCGGAGAGCCGCACCAGGTGCGCCAGCGCGTCATCGCTGAGTTCTGCCTTGCCGTTGAGGCCGCGGACATCCGAAACGGCCCGCTGCAGCAGGGCCTCGACGTCGGCGTCGGTAAGGGGTTTCAGGGTCAGCAGCAGCGAGCGGGACAGCAAAGGAGAGACGACAGAGAACGACGGGTTTTCGGTGGTGGCCGCCACCAGCACCACCCAGCGGTTCTCGACGCCGGGGAGCAGCGCGTCCTGTTGTGCCTTGTTGAAGCGGTGGATCTCATCGAGGAAGAGGACGGTGGTGGTCTTGAAGAGGTCCCGCGCGGTCAGGGCTTCGTCCATCACGCGGCGGACGTCCTTCACACCGGCGGTGATGGCCGAGAGCTCGACGAATTTCCTGCCGGGACCCTTGGCAATCACATGGGCAAGCGTGGTCTTGCCGGTGCCGGGAGGACCCCAGAGGATCACCGAGCTCGGTCCGGCAGGGCCGGTCGCGTCGGAGCCGGCCGCCAGCTGGCGCAGCGGGGAACCTTGGCCGAGGAGGTGCTGCTGGCCCACGACATCATCGAGGGTGCGCGGCCGCATCCGGACGGCGAGGGGGCTCCGCGGCGACGCTGAGCCGGCGGCAGACCGGGCCTGGCCCCGTGCATGGCCGGACTCGTCGGCGGCACCCTCGGCTGCGCCGAAGTCGTCGCTACCGTCGGCGTTGTCCCGCCCTGCACCAAAGAGATCATCCACATAGATAGGCTACTTCTAGTTCCTGCCGCCCCCGCACCCCCATCCCCGCAACGGAGTACCTGCCATGTCCAGCCCCGAGACCCGTGTGGCCTTCGTCTCCGGCGACCGGCTGCCTGGCTGGGTGGAGCGCTTCGCCGCGAGCCACGGCGCGCTGGTGGAGGAGGAGCTCGACGCCGGCCTGCAGCTGCGCGCCGCCGACGGCGCCGTGGCCGTCCTCCGGGCGCCCTGGCCCGCGGACGGCCGGCCGGGGAACGGCCAGGACGCTCTCTCCCGCCTTGCCTCGCTCGCCGCACAGACCCGAAGCATCGGCGCCGTCCTGGTCCGCCGCGGCGGATATTCGGTGGCTGTGGTCAGCGCCGGGACCGTGCTGGCGTCCAAGACTGGCACGCGCCACGTCCAGTCGCGGACGGCTGCCGGCGGCTGGTCCCAGCAGCGTTTTGCCCGGCGGCGCGCCAACCAGGCCGATGCCCTCGTAGAGGCAGTGGCCGAGCACGCCGGACGGATTTTCGCAGAGCACCGCGTCGAATACCTCGCGCCCGGCGGCGACCGGACCCTGGCGGACCAAGTGCTCGCCGAACCCGTGCTGAGGCGCTACGCAGGCCTGACGCGACTGGCGTTCCTGGACGTTCCGGATCCACGCGCGGCGGTACTGAAGAAGGCCGCCGCGGAGCTGTGCTCCGTGCGGATCCTGGTGACTGACCCGCAGGCGTAGCAGTTACCCGTTGCCCACAGCTGGTCTTCGGGCGCCAACATGACGGAGCCCGGGGGTCGATCACGCGCAGTGGAACAGGCGGCCGGCCGCGGAAAGGCTGTCCGCGGGTGCTGCCCAGCCCGGATCGTCCGTTTCCGTGTCAATGTCTGGAAAGTGGTGTCCTGCGGTGAATTGGTGCCAGTCCGGGAAGGGGTCCGGGGGCAGGCCTGGGGCCGGATCCCCGGGATGGCCTTGGTCCGGGCCTGTGTCGGTGCCGGATTCCGGGCCGGGTTCGTCTGGGGCCGGGATGTGGGGCAGCCAGTGCTCGGGCCAGCGGGGTGCGTCCCAGTGCCCGGGCCAGTGGGGTGGTTCCCAGTCCTGGTGTTCGCTGGGGTAGTGGCGTCCTGCCGGTGAGGTCCAGCCCGGCGGGTGGTCTTTGCTGGCCCCGGCCGGTGTCCAGGCGGAGGCGTGTTTGAGCCGGTGGTGTTTCGGGCAGGGCTGGCCGAGGTTGGAGATCCCGGTGGTGCCGCCGTCGGCCCAGGCCAGGAGGTGGTCGGCCTCGTTGTCCAGGGAGTGGTTGCCGCAGCCGGGGAACGGGCACCGGCCGTCGCGGAGCCGGAGCCAGTGCCGCTGGGCGGTCGTGAGGCGGTAGCTTCTCCTGCCGATTTCCAGCGGGGCGCCGTCCCGGGGGTCGGTCAGGACCCGGTGGAAGGAGCCGGCGCCGTCGGCGAGCAGGCGGCGGGCCATCGAGGGCGGGATCGGCCCGTACCCGTCCAGGGTGGCGGGTTCCTCGGTGGCGCCGAGCAGGGCCAGCACCGGGACGGTGACCAGGACCTGCGCCCGCGGGACCGGAACACCACCCCCGGCCGCATCCGCCCCCGTGCCCGTACCCGTGCCGGTACCACCCCCGGCCGCGCCGGGGCAGGTGCCGCCGTCGGCCGTTCCGCCGGCGGCGCCGGTGCTTTCGGTGCTTTGGTTGCCGGTGGTGAGGAGCCAGGTGGCGGTGAGGTCGGCGCGGAGCTGGGTGAGGGTCCGGGGCTCGTCCGGGCCCTGCAGGGCGCGGGCGGCGGCGGTGGCCCGTTCCCAGATCCCGGCGGCGGTGTCGGCCGGGAAATAGGCCGAGAGCCAGGCCATGCCGTCCCGGTCCGGGGTGTACTCGATCCGCCGGTCCGCGGCGGACGTGGCGTGGCGTTCCTCGATGCCGGCCCGGTGGTGGCGTTCACGCCAGGTACGTGCCTTGACCCGGAACCGGGACGCCACGAGCTCCCCGGCCGGGCAGCCGCGGGCCGGGTTCGGCGCGTCGGGGTCCAGGAAGTGCGCCTCGAGCCCGGCCGTACCGGCCCGGTCCAGGCCGGCGGTTTCCTGCACGAGGATCCGGGCGTGGGCCCAGGAGA